>JAZOMI010000065.1:0-17341 GCA_045653825.1 Candidatus Aphodosoma sp.
AGATTTTTCAAACTTAAATGCAATCTACCCCCATAGTACTCATTAAATACATCTACATATGTTTCTTTAAACATTTCAGGCGATAATTCTGTATTCTCGACTTTAGACAAATCCAAAACTTCTAATGTTGGTATTTGTAATAAATTTAAGAAGTTAAAATAAACCACATCACCAGTTGCTAAAGTCCCACTTGTAACATAAATCTCTTTAAGCCCTTTGAGACTATTCAATCCACTACAGCCTTCAATAAAACCTATATTACCAGTTAATGCAACTAAACTATCACACCCACTTAAATTTATACTATTCAATCTATTAGAAACACTCAAAGAAGTAATCGAAGTTCCAGTAAATGCATCTTCATAAATTTGCGCAACATCATAATTCTTATCCTTATATACCACATTACTTGGAATTACAATATCACCTGTATATTCATGCGGATAAACGTATGCTGTCAAATTTGGTTTCAATTCATAATAAATACCATCTATCAACACAGGAACAACTTTGAATATAGCTTCGTAAGCATAGTTGTTGTCTAAGTTTGTTAATTTTATAGTATCTCCTGTTGTTGAGCCTATGTATTCATACCCCCACCCATATTGATTATATATATACACATTCCAACAGTCAAATTCATATCCAATATTAGGAATTGCAACTAAAATAGCTGTATCACTTTCGGTATATTTACCACTACCAGTTACTGTCCCTTGTTCGTAATTATAGTAAGTTTCGATAGTATAGCAATGATTAAATTCGGCAACAAAAGTAGTATCGCTTGTAACTGTCACTGTGCGTGGATTATCTGTATTTCCATCATTCCATTGTTTAAATAAGTAGTCTTCACTAGAAGAATAAGCATAAAGAGTAACTTGATTATCATCACCCCCAACATTATCTTGAATTTCAACATAGCACTCATCTTGATTTGCATATGCATTCAAAATATATTTTAACTCAATCCATTCAGTTTTACCACGAAGTTGGAGAGTAGTGTTATAGATAGAAAGAACAGCTTTCAGTGACACTTTTGTACCCACAGGATATTTATCTTCTGTAAAATCTTTCCAATTATAAAGAGCGATTTCATTGTTACCATCAGTTACGTACGGAGTTTTATAATTACCTTTATCTTCATATTGAGAAATAGTAACACCTTCGATGTAAACCATTTCACTGAGATAAGTAGCATAACCATTTATGGAGTCAGCCAAAATATCAGAAAGAGTAACAATTTGAGCATTTACTTCTTTGCCAACTTCTTTAGCAACTACTGTAGCGTTGTTGAGTTCAGGAGAACCTTTGTAGATAGTTTTAACACCAGAAAGAGTAACCAATTCACCTTCTACCAAACCATGGTTTGTACCTCCATAGCAAAGGATACCACCAGTAACATCTTGAATCCAAAAACTACCTCCAACTACGTATGTAACAATACCTTGAACTTTAGTTTCAGTTTCGTCTGTCATAGCGATAACTTCAGCAATAGTTGGAATATATTCACCCCATTTTGCATAAAGAACTACGTCGCCTGTACCAGAGATAGTAGTTACTTTTTCGCCAGAGAAATCAGCTTCTTTGTACCAACCTGCGAAAGTGTAACCTTCTTTGTAAGGTGCAGGGAGAACAACTGTTTCGCCTTCAGCATAAGTAGCAGGACCTTCGAAACCATGTTTCCATGTTGGTTGGAATGCTTCAATTGCACCAGCAACAGAGAAATCTGCAGATTTAGGCCAAGAAGCACGTTGACCATCAATAAAGAATGCACCAGCAGCATAACGCCATGCGCCACTATTACAAGCATCATCCAAAGCAGAAGCACCATTTGCAGCTTGAATTGCATGAACTGATTGAATGTAAGTTTTTAACCAACCCCATTTTTCAACATCATTAAGCATAGCTGTACATGTTGTCAAATGAGCACAAATATTTGGAGCACCAAGAGGGTCTGTTTGTGCTTTGTAATAATCCAATGTTTCATGAGCAGTAGAACCATTGTCTTTCATAAAAGCATCAAACATGTCAGCTTTGTTTTTCCAACCAAAATCGTTGGTCACACCACCGTTCAAGTTGTACGTAATAGTACCTTGAGCGAAAGTTACGAGACTAATAGCCAAAGCGGCTACTAAAAGTGTAAACTTTTTCATAAGCATTAAATTTTAAGATTAATATAAAATAAAATTAATTAAAAAATAAATACAAAAACGTGGAACTCGACTATTGTCGTTCCACGCATTGAGGCTCTCGCATTGCCCGATATTCAGAAACGACAACGCGAAGCCCACGCTAATATGTTATATATATTTATACCACAACATGGAGATGCATAAGAATACACCGCCACATAGGTATGATTATAACATACCCGTAGGACATCTAACGTTGCTAAGTCCTTTGAATATCTTTGAAATTTGCGAGATTTCAATGCATCAGAACAAAGCGTCGATAAACGCCTATAACTATATGTCTGTAAGACCCACCCTTTATGAAATATGACATATTCCCAGCGTAGGCTTACGAAGTGCAAAGATATAAAAAAATCTTCATCCGGCAATCGCACAATGAAGATTTTTTATCTTTAACACTAATTTTCAATGAATTATTTTCACAGCATTTTAAACTCTCTCTTTAGCCACTCTTTCAAGACTATATCAGAGATAACAATCTCCTTTTTCTCTATATCAATTAATTCTTTCTTTATTAAAGCACGTTTTACGATAGCTACATTTGAAGATGTAGCCAAGTTATATTTTTCTAATACATTTTTTGTAGTAAATTCTTTTGAAACACCATCTATTATAGCCCTTAAAAAATTCAATTGATACCCCGTGAGATTTTCGGTTTGTTTTTCAAATAGAGGTGTATTTTGATCTAAAAGGTCCTGCCAAGCCTCTTCGAAATTTTCTTCTGCAGCAACTTCATCTGTATGAATCCAAACGAGCCAAGCCAATTGCTGAACGTATGACGAATGGTTATCAACCTTTTGAGCTATTTTCTCAGCTAATGATGGAGAAATTGATTTATTCGTAGCATCAAATCGTTCACAAATATACTTCACCCAATCTTCTGTAGCAATTTTTTGCAAGTATAAAGCATCACCAAATTTATAAAAAGGCAAACTTCTACGCTCAAACAATTCATTCATCAAATGTTTTTTACTACCGAAAAGACAATATGAGACATTTTGCTGTAATTGCCAAACGGTGCGTAATCTTTTTTGGAATGTTTTTGAATCTGAAAACTCTGCTATTTGCTGAAATTCATCAATACAAATAACAATTTTAACACCTTTCTCAGAGGCAATCTTTTCTGGCAATTGTAATATATCGGTTACATCTTCTGACTTTGTATTCAATTCCAATGAAACCGAAAAATCAGTCATAGGATCTGTGCCTATCGAAAATTTAGGAGTTATGCGAGATAAAAATCTTTTGGCATTATCAATCCACTCTTCCAGTTTAGATGACGTTTGGCGCAAAACAGCTGTTGCAAAAGCATCATAAAATTCTCTATCGCTACGACACGAAAATATATCCAAATAGACAATTTTCAAGTCGTCGGATTTAGCCAATTCGCACACTTTGCGCACTAACGATGTTTTGCCTATACGACGAGGAGAGATAAGAATTGTATTTATTCCTTGTTGGAAATTTAACAATAAACGATTGGTTTCATTTTTTCTATCTGTGAAATTTTCACCCGACGTAGCAACACCAAAAATAAATGCTTTATTACTCTTATTTTGCATATTTAAATATCTGTATTATAGAATTTAACTTTAGTAATAAAGTTATTACTAATAAGTTTATTACTAATAATATTATTACAAATAATTCACTGCAAAGATAATGCTTTTATTTTAATTACACAAACAAAAATTGTACTATCTTTATAATTTTATCAGTACAAATAAAAAAATCTTCATTCGGCAAGTGCGGAATGAAGATTTTTTATAATATTATTTTCCTTGCGCCCTACTACTTATTCCATTCTTTATACTCTTCCCAAGTCTTACCTTGCTCTATCAATTTCAAATTCTCTTCTGAAATGATTATGCGTTCCACTTGGTCTAATGTGATTCTACCTTGCAATGTTGGTTCGGCTAGCATTGTGCGTTCGTACCACTCAGCCTCTTCATACGACTCAGTGCCTACGCAAATATAAGTCAATCCTGCCGATGTGCGCTTATTCAAATCGTAATCCTTAACCATGAATTTCGTAAAGTTAAATGCCGCCAAATCATAAAGCAACGAATTGAGATTCACATTTTCATTACGTGGTATAAGCAACAAATAGTGCGCCGTTTTCTTCTCTGCCGAGAATGTTGCATTTTTCAACTCCTCATCCACCATCTCTTCTTGTGCCAACTCTTCGCGCTTTTCGAGTATCGAACCATGTGTCGAACCTTGTTGCGCCTCGCGTCCCTGACTCATCAATGCCAATATATCTTTACACATTGGCGTTACATCCGATTGTGGATATTTCTCAACCAACTCGGTCAACGCTTGATAAAATGGCTCTTCCGCTTGTGTCTTGCCTATGCTCAACGCATTCAAGAACGCAAATTTTGGCATCAACGAACTCATCGAATAATTCTTAGCCATTTTATCATAATTGGCAAACACTAGATTGAATTCCCCTTTACTATACGCCTCATACGTATCGGCATACAACGAATCCTGCATTGCCAACATCTCTTTTGTGCGCTCGAGATAGTCGGGTTGCGACAACACTGCTGCATATTTACTTTCGGGATATTCCGTCACAATCTTCTGACGATAAGTCTCTTGACCCTCTTTGTCGTCCAATTTACCACAAACACGATAACTTGAATAATAGCCTTCTAACTCTCTCGCATCCTTAGCAAAACGACGTTGAAACTCCTGATATGTTTCAAGCGACATAGGATAATCGTTCAATTTCTCATCATAAATCCCTGCCATAGCATATAAAGCATCAGATATAGCCACATTCGAGGCTGCAATGGCTGCACTATCCTTTGGTATTTGCGATAAATAGTACTCTGGTTTGTGATGCGCTGGCACTCCATCATCCTCTTTCTTTTCATCCGTAACGATAGGATTTCCGTCTTCATCTAATTCTTCATTCCCCATTCCTAATTCCTCATTCATCGCAGGTGCCGTACTCACCTTATTCGCTCTACGCCAGTTATCTTCCAACACGCGCTTACCCCATTTCTGCTTAAATTGTTGAGCTCCTTGTGTTTTCAACTGGTCGTTATAGAAATACCAATCTTTCGCACCGCCCAACGTAGGCACCGACATACTTGGTCGTGTCGATTCCTCAAACCCCTTTGTCTCAGCCTCTTTTGCCAATCGTGCTGCCTCTTCCTCTTCAGCTATTACCTCCTCAATTATCTTTTCAACTATCTTTAATTGCTCCTCTTCGCTCAATGTTGCCAAATGCTGAAGACTATCTTGCAATTCTACGGTATTATAATTCACTGCCAATTCGCCTAATGCCTCACCCAACTTAGATACTCGCTTATAATCAGGATGTTCAGCGTTCAATATTCCCGATGCTTCTTGATAACAAGGGTGCGCATCAATATACTCTTTTTGCGAATAATACAAATCGCCTAAAGTAACCAAAACTGCCGCTTTTTCTACGCCTCCACGTGTGCTTTCCTCAATCGCAAGTTTATACGCCTCTATTGCCTCTGCTGTATCCTTATGACTCAAATAGATATTGCCTACAACAGTATAAATTTGGTCTTTATAATCCTTATTATTATAATTCTTCGCCATACGTTTCAACTTCTTCACATTCTTCTCCCAAGCTTCATCATTGCATTGCAACATCATCAATCGAGCGTTGAACTCCATAGGATAAGTTTGCGACTGACGCACTGCCAACTTAAAACATTCAACAGCTTTATCTGTCTGATTTTGTCCGAGATACAACTGTCCGAGTAAATAATTAAATCTTGACGACAAATATTTATTATTCTCTTTTTTTGCAGCCAACTGCAAATAAGGAATTGCCTCCTTATAATTATTCTCCTTTAACAACAAAAATGCCTTAACCTCAGCATAATCTTGATTCAATCGCTTCACCACATCATTCTCCTTAATCTTATCAAACACTTGCCAAGCCTCATACAACCAATCCATCTCACCGTATGCACGAGCCTGCCAAATCCTTGCCTCACACACTATCTCCAAATCCGATGGATAATGACGCTGAATATAACCAAACGTAGATGCCGCTCCCAAAAAATCGCCTTTATGCAACTCGGCCTTACCCAACAAAATCCACGACTCCTTAACACCCTTTACAAATTCCTCTTGATTATAGAAATACTGGTATTTAGGTTCTTTCCATTTCTTTTTATTACGCTCAGGCTTCTTCGTAATCGAATGTTTCTTTATTGCCTTCCGACACTTCTCTATCGTACGCTCCATCTGCGACGATGCCACAGTCTGATTTTCTTTATACGAAATCGGATACATCTCTATCAACTGCGTAAAATCATCTTTCGCCCCCTTATCTATCGCCTTTTGACCCTCAATATAAGAATTCTGGGCATTAAATCCAACATTATATTTCGTGCACATCTCATGAAAACCACGTGTCGTACTTGTATTCTTCTGAGTCGAACACCCCGTGATTATCAACAATATCGCAAATATATAAATCAACTTTTTCATATCTATATTAACGCAATTTTTTCACTTTTATTATAACCTACAAAATTACAATTTTTTTCTCAACAAACAAAATAATAAATCTTCCAATCTTAATTTTTATTTTCCAAAAAAAAATTGTAACTTTGCCACATAAATAATCACATTATGGAAAATAGAAGTTCAGTTCTCTTAATATTTACCGGTGGTACTATCAGTATGGGCGAAAATAGCTCAAACCACTCGCTTGCTCCTCTCGACACAAAACAAGTATTAAGCTTCATTCCTGAGCTACAAATGCTCAACGTAAATATTGCATCTGTATCATTTTCGCCTCTCATCGACTCAAGCGACATTCAACCTTCTAATTGGATTGAAATAGCACACCACATCGAAACTCACTATAACGACTTCGATGGTTTCGTTGTCCTTCATGGCACTGATACTATGGCTTATTCGGCTGCTGCATTGTCGTTTATGCTCGACGGATTGCGCAAACCTGTCATTTTCACTGGTTCACAACTCCCTGTTGGTGTGCTCCGTAGCGATGCAAAAGAAAACCTTATAACTGCCATCGAACTTGCCGCTGCTAAAAATGAAAAAGGCGAAGCTATGGTACCTGAGGTAGCCCTCATGTTTGAAGGTAAATTGATGCGTGGCAACCGCACAACTAAACGCAATGCAGAAGACTTTGACGCCTTCGCCTCATTCAACTATCCTGAACTAGTACGCGCTGGTGTACACTTGAAATATTACAACCATAATATCCACCGCGAAGCCAATGATGCTCAACTCACAGTCGCTAATCACTTCGACGACAATATAGTAGTCCTCAAAATGTTCCCAGGCATTCGTCCTGAAACGGTCAAAGCCGTATATTCTATCGCAGGACTCCGCGCCGTAGTACTCGAAACATTCGGTTCGGGCAATGCTCCAACTGCACAATGGTTATGCGACATTATCAGCGAAGCCACAGCCAATGGCATCGTAACAGTCAACGTCACACAATGTCGTGCTGGTTCAGTAGAAATGGGACACTACGAAGCAAGTGTCAATCTCATCAAAGCAGGCGTTATATCAGGTCACGACATGACTTTAGAGGCTGCTGTAGCCAAATTGATGTTCTTACTCGGCAAATACGACTCTGCCAAAGACGTAAAAAGAGAAATGGCTATGCCTCTAAGAGGAGAAATGACAATATAGTTGAGAGTTTTTTTATAAAATCTATAGAATCTATAGAATTTCTATATATAAATCAAACTATTATTTAATGAACTACAATAAATTGAAATATTCGCGGGGACAACAAATTGTATTTGTTGTCCTCGCGTGTTTTATTGTAGCTTGTTTTACAGCAAATTGGGGAATAAAAAAATTCCTCTCTAATACAGAGAATAATTTCACACCTGATTCTATTTTACTCTCAAATATTACTTCATTTGAAGCAGAACTTGACTCTTTTGAATGGCAACGCAAACGAGAATTTGCACCACGACAAAAACAACAACTTCCTCCTCAAGAATTATTTACGTTCGATCCCAATACGATTGATAGCCTCGACATTCTCCGTCTTGGATTCAAACCCTATATGGCTCACAATTGGTTGCAATATCTACGCCGTGGAGGTAAAATTCGGTCTTGTCAAAAACTCCGTTCAATATATAGCATTGACACTCTACTGGTAGATTCAATATGCGAGTTGATGAGTTTTACCTCTATCACAGATCACCCCAAAGACAGCTCTACAACCTATAAACGCAAAAAATTATTCTCATTCGAACTAAACAGTGCCGACACAACACTACTCTGCCAACTACCCGGAATCGGTATCGGAAGAGCTAAAATGATTACGAACTATAGAGCACAAATAGGTGGATTTTACTCAGCAGAACAACTGCGAGAAATCGAAAATATCCCTGATTCAGTAATAAATCTACTTCTACCCTACATCAGCATAGAACTTGATTCAATAAAGCAAATAGACATAAATAAATGCAGTATAAAACGCCTTCATCGACACCCCTACATCAACTATTACCAAGCAAAAGCCATATACAATTTACGCTGGGACAAACAACACAACGGAGTAATAAAAGATTTAGAAGAACTAAAAAATATATTTACCAAAGAAGAATTTGAAAAAATTAAATTTTATTTAAAAACAAAATAGCCCAATCAGTCTAATGCGACTAATTGGGCTATCTTTATATATTACCTTCTCATACGCAATCGTATCTCGGTAAGTACCTTTTTTGTATACAAAGGGAAATCACCATTCATCATCCACGAATAATACGATGGTTCAACACGGAAAACCTCTTCAACCGACTTACCTTTATGCTTGCCAAAATTAAAAATCTCCTCCCCTTTGTCATTCAAAATGATACGACCAGCATAATCTACATTACTATTATATTTAGTGAATTTAGCAAGAAACTCCACATCGTTTTGCAATTCAGAATAACGATCAAGTTGCGCCATCAATACCTCGTAAGTAGCTCGCGTATCGGCTTTAGCACTATGCGCATCCGCAAGTTCAGCATTACAATAGAATCGATAAGCAGCCTCAAGTGTGCGTTGCTCCATTTTATGAAAAACCACTTGTACGTCAATAAAACGACTATTTGCAAAATCGAAATCTGCTTCAGCACGAAGAAACTCTTCTGCCAAAAATGGCACATCAAAACTATTGGAATTATAACCAGCTATATCACATCCCTTGAAATCGTTAGCTATAGTTTGCGCTACTTGCTTAAACGTCGGACAATCTCGCACATCTTCATCCGTAATATGATGTATTGCTGTCGAATGTGTTGGAATAGGCATCTCCGGATTTATACGCATCTTTTTACTCTCTTCGTTACCATTAGGATAAACTTTGAGATAGGCTATTTCAACGATGCGATCAGTCATAATATTCAACCCCGTAGTTTCAAGGTCGAAAAATATCAATGGTTTGCGTAGGTTTAGTTTCATAACTTTTTATTTTTTATAGATTCTATAAATTCTATAGAGTCTATAATGTCACATGCTCTGCTTCAATTGGCTGTTTAAGAAAAATTGACGCCGAAGAGGCAAATTTCTCGACTGATTCGGTTGTAAGAAAACGTATTGTACCGCCTCGCGAACAAAGCTCGTCTATTTCGGGATGACGATGAAGATAATCTTCGAGCGAAGCCGCAACTATATCGCCTTGCGTAAGCACTCGAACACCCGAAGGCACAGCATTTTCTATCTGATCGAGCAACAAAGGATAATGTGTGCAACCTAAAATCAGAGTATCGATATTCTCTTTTTTCGCAAAAAGTGCATCTATATATTTATGCACAAAATAGTCTGCCCCAGGCGTATTATGCTCATTACTTTCGATAAGTGGCACCCACATCGGACACGGTTGCCCAACAACCTCTACATCTGGAAATAGTTTAGCCACTTCGAGCGGATAAGAGTTACTCTGAATAGTACCCTCTGTAGCCACAAGACCAACGCAACGTGTTTTTGTTATCTCGCCAATAGCCTCTACCGTAGGACGTATAACACCCAACACACGACGCAAAGGTGCAATATGAGGCAAATCGTTTTGTTGAATAGTGCGCAATGCTTTAGCCGAAGCAGTATTACATGCCAATATCACCAACTGACAACCCTCTTCAAACAAGCGTTTTACGCATTCAAGCGTATATTGATAAACCACCTCAAATGAGCGAGAGCCATAGGGAGTACGAGCATTATCGCCAAAATAGATATAATCATATTGAGGCAATTGCGCACGTATTTTCTCTAAAATAGTGAGACCTCCATATCCCGAATCAAAAATTCCGATTTTCATAAACCTAATTCAGATTTTACTAAGGGCGTAAGATCAATACATTGTGAAGAAACATATAAAGGTTGTCCTTGATCAAAAAGAATAGTTATCTGCTCACGCGCGCAGACACGACGTATCGCATTATCAATATATTCGTTAATAGGCGCATAAAGTTCAGCACGCTGCTTAACAAGTTCTTCTTGATAACGCTTTTTATACATCGACATACGTGCCTCTAACTCAGTTATCTCTGTTTGACGAGCAAGTTTAATTGGCTCTGACATCTGCTTATTTCGCTCAAGATATAACTTCACCTTACTCTCATACTCTTTTGTCATCTTCACAAATTCAGCCTTATAATCATCTTCAAGTTTCAACAATTCTTTTTCTATTGTCCCAACTTGAGGTATAAGTGATATAATCGAATCACGATTGATATATGCAATGCGCACAACCGCCGAATTCGGCTTTAAAATAGAGAGGTTATCTTGCGAATAAAGTGTTACCCCTAGCAAGAGAGATAACACTATTATCAAAATTTTTTTTTTCATAGTTTTAATATTGCTGACTTATCGGACTAGTCAGACTTGTCTAACTGGTCTGAGGAGATCAAAGAATGCCCAATTCTTTTTTCACTGCAGGTGTAATATCAACAGCAGCGTCACTTTTATAAAGAATTACACCTGACATCATATCATAAACCATTGTCAATCCTTGTTTTTTACTTACTGTTTCGATAGCAGCTTTAAGTTTTTCCTGCAATGGTTGAATAAGTTCAGCTTGTTTTTTTTGTCCTTCTTGTTGAAGTGTTTGATATGTTGTTTGAAGACGTTGTTGAAGACTCATCAATTCTTCTTCTTGTACTTTACGAATAGCCTCTGACATTGTAGCTTTTTCATTTTCGTATTTAGTGTATTTGTCTTGGATTTCTTTCTCCATATCTTGCAAATACTTCATATTCTTCTCGTTGAATTCAGCCAATTGTTTTTCTACATCGTTTACTTCTGGCATCATCATCATCACCTCTTGTGAGTTGATATAACCAAGTTTAACTGTTTGAGCCATTGCGAATAGTGGCAATACTGCAGCCACCAAAATAAGTGTGATTTTCTTTAACATAATTTTATTAGTTATTAATGATTAGTTATTAGTTATCAATTCTATAGAGTCTATAAAAACTTATTTTGAATATCCAAGTTTTTCGAGAAGTTTATCGCTAATATCAATTTTGGGTGATGCAAAAATAAGATTATTAGTCGATGATTTATCAAGCACTACTTGATAGCCATGTTGTTCGCAAATCTCTTGAACAGCATTATAAATCTCATCTTGAATCGGTTTCACCAAAGCTTCACGTTTTTTGAACAACTCTCCATCAGGAGCAAAGTATTTACGTTTCAAATCATTGGCTTCTTTCTCTTTAGCAATAATTTCATCTTCACGTTTCTTTTTCATCTCATCCGAAAGAAAAACAAGTTCTGTTTGATAATTCTTATACATAGTTTGCACCTCAATCAAAATAGCCTCAACCTCCTTTTGCCATTTTTTAGACATTTGATCAAGTTGCTCATTAGCAGTTTCGTATGCAGGAATAGCACTCATAATATAATCCATATCAACAAGCACCACCTGTTCGCCTTTTGCCGCAAGATTAAGCGTCATCATCACAGCACATAATATTACAAATAACTTTTTCATAATTTAGATTTTATCACTAATTTTATCTTTTAGACATTTAATTACACTCATAGTTTAATCCCCTACTCCCGACTCCTTACTCCCTGCTCCTTAATTAAAACTCTTGTCCAAGGATGAAGTGGAACTGACTGCCGCCACGACGACCAGTTTGGTCGAGGTCGAAACCATACGCCCAGTCAATACCAAGCAAACCAAACATAGGCAAATAAACACGTACACCGACACCAGCCGAACGTTTCAAATCAAATGGGTTGAAGTTCTTGAATTCGCTCCAAGCATTACCTGCTTCAACAAAAGCCAAAGCCCAAATATTAGTTGATTGATTGAGCAATAACGGATAACGGAGTTCGACAGTAAGTTTAGTATAAAGGTTACCATTATATCCATAGTATCCCTCTCCTGAATACGGAGTCAATGAACCTGCTTCATAACCACGAAGACCTACAGTTTCAGTACCAGCAGTAGTATAACCCGACATACCATCACCACCTACATAGAACTTGCCAAATGGCGAACGTTTATCTTTATTATAATAACCCAAGAAACCATAATCGGCACGTGCCATCAACACCAATTTATTGTCTTGTGTAAGTGGTACGAAAAATTTAGCATTAAATTTCCACTTATGATATTCAATCCATTTACTACGCTCTGCCAATGTCATCGACGCATAATCTACATCTTTTGTCAAAAGCGAATATGGGAATGTTGCAGCAACCGACAACGACAATGACGAACCTCGACGTGTATAAATAGGATTATCAATAGAGTTACGAGAAAGAGTTACTCCAAGCGAAAGGTCGTTAGTCACACCTGTTTCAAATCCATAATAACTCTTAAACCAGTTTTTCAAATTATAACGTTGATATGATAAATTAGCATAAAGTGTGAAATAGTCATCTGGCCATTTAAGGCGAGTACCATAACCCACCGATGCACCAATGGTTCTCATAAACACATTCTTATCATATTCCGTACCATAATTATTCGTACCATAATAATAATCATTACCGTAATAATTGTTGTAATAATTATTATAATAGTTGTACATATAATTATAGTTTTCGTAATAACGATTACTCAAGCCCGTCTGCACCGAATAAAAGAAACTCACCGAGAACGAGTTAGGACGTTTACCGCCTAACCATGGATCATAAAACGAAATACTATAGTTTTGGTAATACATCCCATTGGCTTGAGCCTTAAGGCTAAGAGTTTGACCTTCTCCTTGAGGCACAATACGATATGTCTTAGGTTTGAAAAGATTTTGAATAGCAAAATTCGAGAATTTTAAGCCCACCGAAAGCACAATACCCGACTGACCCCAACCTGCCGAGAATTCTACTTGGTCACTCGATTTCGTCTCCAAATTATAGGCTATATCCACGGTCCCATCTTCTGGATTTGGCTGTAAATCAACACCCGAAAATATTTTCTCCTCATCGAATTGTTTCAACTGTGCCAACTCGCGAAGCGTACGCACAAGATCGCTCTGACTATACAATGCTCCTGGCTTAGTTCTCATCTCACGACGCACAACATGCTCATAAACACGTGTATTACCATTGATTATAACCTTATTGATTGTCGCCTGTTGTCCTTCATAAATTCGCATCTCGAAGTTAATCGAATCACCATCAATACCCACTTCCACAGGGTCAATGTTCATAAACAAATAACCATTATCTTTATACAACGCCGACACCGCATCCTCATCCTCATAAAGTCGTTTATTCAAATCCTTAAGATTATACACCTCACCCTTTTCTACATTCAAAAGTCTATTGAGATAATCGCTCGGATACAATGTGTTACCCAACCACTTGATATCGCCAAAATAATACTTCTTACCCTCATCTACTTCAAGATATACATCCACTTTGCCGTCATCGCGCTTAACCACAGTGTCATTCACAATAACCGCGTCACGATAACCTATTTCGTTATATTTTTCAACAAGCACTTTCTTGTCATTCTCATACTCTTTCTCTACAAATTTCTTCGCACGGAATATATTTGCAATCTTACCAGCACGATTAGTTTTCTTCATCGCTCGGTCAATCTTTGCAATCGTCATCGCCTCATTTCCCTGAACAATAATATCATTCACCTTCACTTTTTCACGTTTATCAACACTAATATCAACCACTACATTACCCTCTACCGCAGGATCATTCTTTTGATAAACAAGTATTTCAGCATTATGAAAACCCTTCTCTGATAAAAACTTACGAATCGCTATTTTCGTACGGTCAATTGCATCTGCATTCAACTGCTTGCCCTTCTGCACCTCAATAGTCTTCTCTATATCTTCAACCTCGCCTTTCTTCAAACCATAAAAATTGATATTCGACACACGTGGCAATTGTTTCAACGCAATAGTAAGCCAAATACTATCATTACGCAACGTATCACAAAGAATCTTAACATCAGAGAAAAATCCCTGTTTCCAAAAACGCTTAACCACATTAGTCAAATCTGCTCCAGGAACACGAATTTGCTGACCCTTATTCAAGCCCGAAAAACCAATAAGCACATAATCCTCATACGACGATGCACCCGTAATTTTAATATCGGCAATAGTAACCTCTTTTGGCGTAAGCGTATAATCAAACCCAAAACGATTCTCATCCGAATCATCTTGTGCAAAAACAGCCACTCCACAAAGGGCAAATATCAATATAAACAGTATCTTTTTCAAATTATTAAGTCTAAAAAATTATACAAGTTGCTCGCTCGTTTTACCGAATCGACGTTCACGTTTTTGATAATCAACAATAGCCTCATACAAGCTCTCCTCCCTAAAATCAGGCCACAATGTATCAGTAAAATACAACTCCGTATAAGCCATTTGCCACAACAAATAATTCGACAATCGCAACTCTCCACTCGTACGAATCAACAACTCTGGGTCAGGAATGCCCGCAGTAGTCAAATTATCCGAAACCACTTGGTCATCAATATCTTCAACATTCAACTCTCCACTCTTCACCTTCTCAGCAATCTTACGCACAGCATCCGTAATCTCCCAACGAGAAGAATACGACAACGCCAACACAAGCGTCATGCCCGTATTCTTTGCCGTATCAGCAATACACTCTTCCAACTTACGCAAAGCCCTTTCTGGCAACAACGAATTATCGCCTATTGTCGTAAAACGAATATTATTCTTATGAAAAGTAGGTGTCTCCTTAACAATATTTTCCACCAAAAGCTCCATCAATCCATCAACTTCCGCTTTCGGACGATTCCAATTCTCAGTAGAAAACGTATAGAGCGTCAAATACTTAACACCCAACTGAACAGACGCTGTAATCACCGCACGCACCGACTCAACACCATTGTAATGACCAAACAAACGCTCCTTACCATGCAATTTTGCCCAACGACCATTGCCATCCATAATAACAGCAATATGTTGCGGAATACGCGTCATATCTATTTTATCTTTCATCGTAGCCATACCTATTTCTTCTTTTTTATTCCATTACGACATGGAGCACATATCTTATGAAAATTAAACGACAAAAACACCTGAGCCGTAGAATACCAATCCTGATTATTCCAAAACTTCCCATACTCACCATTCGGATTAGGCGTACCATCCATCTTATCCGACAAAACCTTCGACACCATCCAATACGCACCCAAATTCACACGATTACTCAACTTCACCTTAACACCCAAACCCATAGGAATAGTAGCCGTAAACTTAGGCTTCCCCTCAAAATCAAAAGCAACAACACCCAAACCTGCAACCAAACAAGGCGAAATCCACGAATAATGAGCCTCCCACTTCTTCACACTATAATTAAAAAAATTAAACTCCCCCAACGCCTGCAAACCAACATAACTCATATTTCTACCCATATCATAGCCCAAAAGACCTCCATCAACCTGCAAACGAGCCTCCCAACGACCATTAAATTTATATTTCAAATACGCACCACCCACAGGTTGAGAGTATTTAAACAAAAAATCATTCGTATCACCCAACACAAAACCACATCCTCCAGTAAGACCAACCTCACCATAGAATGTATCCTGAGCCTTCACGCTATTCACTGTAACACAAAGTATTACAAACAACAAAAATACCTTTTTCAACTTAATTTGCATCTAAAAAATCAATACTATTAGAATAAACGCAAAAACTCCGTCAAAATTGTCGCAAAGATACAAAAATTATCTCATATCTCAACATTTTTAACCCCACAAACACACTTTTTTAACAAAAAACAACAATCAACACATATTTTTTCGTAAATTTGCACTTAAAATAACCATAACACACATGAACATCCTCGAAGTCAAAAACGTCAGCAAACAATACGCCAACCACCTCGCACTCAACAATGTAAGCATTAGCGTACCACGTGGCACCATATTCGGACTACTCGGTCCCAACGGCGCAGGCAAAACCACACTAATCCGAATCACCAACTCAATCACAGCCCCCGACAAAGGCGAAGTGTTCCTCAACGGCAAACCGCTCACACTCAACGACACAGCCAACATCGGCTACCTACCCGAAGAACGCGGGCTATACAAAAAAATGAAAGTCGGCGAGCAAGCACTATACCTAAGCCAGCTCAAAGGACTCTCAAAAAGCGAAGCACTAAAACGCCTAAAATACTGGTTCGAAAAATTCGAAATCGAATCATGGTGGGACAAAAAAATCGAAGAACTCTCTAAAGGAATGGCTCAAAAAGTCCAATTCATCACCACCGTACTCCATGAACCAAAGCTACTTATCTTCGACGAACCATTCAGCGGATTCGACCCCGTAAACGCCGAACTCCTCAAACAAGAAATCCTCGAACTACGCGACAAAGGAGCCACCGTAATATTCTCAACCCACAACATGGACTCCGTCGAACGCCTCTGCGAAAACATCGCCCTAATCCACCAATCACAAGTAGTCCTTTCTGGCAACATCAACGACATCCGCCAACAATTCAGCACCAACAAATACACCGCCACACTCCAAAACTGCAACACCCTCTCCGCTAACGACTTCAATTGCGCTAACCTACTCAATATCAAAGAAGAAAACAACCTCATTCAAGCCGAATTCACTCTCAAACCAAACCACACCCCCAACCACCTCCTAACCCAACTAAACCCCCACCCCACAATCCCCCACTTCGCAGAACAACCCCCCTCACTCAACCCCATCCCC
>JAZOMI010000066.1:0-2613 GCA_045653825.1 Candidatus Aphodosoma sp.
CGAATTCAATATGGGTCAATTTTATAGGTTTACCATCTTGGGTTATGCTGTGGGATGAGGTGTCTATCAAAGTATTTAAGATGCGATATTTCATAGTTTTTTCAGATGTAGCGATAGTATTACAACTGCTATTGCGGCAGATATTATATTCGAAACGGGTTGTGCCATCCATGCGCCCGATAGTCCCCAAATAGGAGGGAATAGCAAAATAAATGGAATGAGTAATAATATTTGACGTGAAAGAGACAAGAATATAGAGACTCCAGCACGTCCGATGCTTTGGAAATAGTTAGTCACAATGATGTGGAAACCAACAACAAAGAATGTAGATGCATATATCGACAATCCGCTTGCGGTGATGTTGACAAGGTTGGTGTCGACGGTGAACATACGGGCAATGTAGTGTGGGAAAATTAGCGCAACTACACAACCAAGAGTAGTGATTATCGTAGCAATCGAGATGCAATATTTCAGAGTAGTTTTCACTCTGTCGTAAAGTTTTGCACCATAGTTGTAACCTACGATAGGTTGCATGCCTTGTGCCATACCTACGATGGCCATTACTATGAGGGATGTGAACGAGGTCATGATGCCGAATGCTCCAATAGCAAGGTCGCCTCCGTAGCGATGTAGAGTGTGGTTCATTAGTACGTTGACGAGTGAAGTGGCAGTGTGGAGGAGGAAAGAAGAGAGTCCAATGCTTAGAATTGAGAGCATCAATTCTAAGTTGAAAGTTGAGAGTTGAGAGTTGAAAACCCCCTCCGCTCGTTGGGCTCGTCCCCCTAAGACAGGTGGACAATATGTAGATTCCTTCACTTTGGATATTGTTGTGTTGTCTGATTGAATTTTAAAACTAAGAGTGTTGTCCTTGCGGAAGAAGAAGTGCATAATCCATGTGCATGAGACGAACATGGAGAGTACGGTGGCGTAGGCTGCTCCACGGATGCCCATATCGAATGCGAAAATGAAGATTGGGTCGAGGATTACGTTGAGCAGTGCGCCGAGTATCAGTGTGTTCATTGCTCGCATAGGGTGGCCTGATGCGCGCATTATGTTGGTATAGGCGTAACTGAGAGAGGTGAAAATATGTCCGGGTATGATGATTTTCATATATTCGCGGGCATAGGGTATAGTTAGCTCTGAGCCTCCGAAGGCGTAGAGTATGGGGTCGAGGAATATGTAGCAAAGGGAACTGACTATCAGGTAGAAGAATAGTGATAGTGCGAATGTATTGGGTAGGATGGCGTTGGCTTCACGAGAGTTGCCGTTGCCGAGTAGGAGTGATACGCGGGCTGCTGCACCATGTCCGACAAGCATGCCAAATGCTCCTAATAGATTCATTATAGGGAAAGTGAGAGCTAAGCCTGATATGGCTAACGCACCAACACCTTGACCGATATAGATTCGGTCGATGATGTTATAGAGCGCATTGACCAATGTGCCTATCAACGATGGTAGCGAGTAGTACCATAGAAGTTTTGATATGGGGCTCTCTCCTAATTTCATTTTTTTTGATTTTTAGACAGGAGGACAAGATAACAAAATTTGTTAAAATGTATTTTTTTTGTTGTAAGGATTTATCTATATTCGATACCTTTGAGGGATAGTCCCATATTTATAGGTATGGATTCGAGTTCGTTCATTATACCTTTGCGAGTATAGGAACTTTTAAGGTATAATGGGAAATAGATAGAGTTATGTTGTTCGTTTTCGATATTTGAATTGTCGTAGTCTACGAACATTATTGATACGAAATACGTTCCGGGTTGAATAATGACGTTTTCGGTTACTTCAATTTTTACTTCTTGTTTGTCGGAATTTACTGGGATGTCGAAATAGATGGGTTTGCAAAGTGTATTGGTAAATTCGCCAGTTGCTTCATTTTGTCTGTATATATTTACGCTGAATTTTGCGCCTAATATGTTGTTTGAACGTACGTTGAATGATATTTCTTGTAGTTCAAATATTCTTTTTGTTTCTACCATTGAGCCAACTTCAAAGCCTTTATGTGCAATGGTTAGCATAGTTTCTCCTCCTGCTATGTTCATTCCTTTATTTGCAAGTAGAGCTTTTTTTCTTTTGCCATTATAGACAACCATTTCGTCAAGTTGTTTTGTTTGCATGACGATGTTGTTGGTTGTGTTTAGACATTCAGTTATAGGAATTTGTTTTTCTTGATAAGATACATGTCGGATGACTAATGTGTCTGAAATCTCAATCTCTACATTTAGAGTAAATACACCATTAGTGTCGCTTAATGTGCCTATTTTTTTAGAGGGAATACCTATAGTTGCATATTCAATGGCTTCGCCGTTTTCGTTTACTATTTTGTTTGTGATGCTTATTTTGGATTGGGCATTTGTTGTTATTAGAACAAATAGTAATAGTAATAAAGATGATGCTTTTTTCATGATTAGGTGGTGTTTTAGTTGAAGAACTTTTGGTTGTTTTATTCGCCCCCCGTTGGGGACGGAGAGGTAGATAGTATTTCTTTCCGCAAGTTCCTTCGCTCCGCTCAGTCGCATGCGGTTAAGCATAGTTCGCCCTCTTTGAGGGCTTTATATCTTAAATTTGTATTCGGTTTAATATCTATTTATAAAGAAAGAGCATTTT
>JAZOMI010000067.1:0-2775 GCA_045653825.1 Candidatus Aphodosoma sp.
TGAATGCCTTATTGCAAATGGTAAAGGAAGGCAATATAGATAAAACATCAATGATTGCGAAGATAGTAAAGGGATAAAATAGAAACGCTTTCCATTTTGCAGTTTTAGGCATTTTATAATCTGCTGTTATCCATCGTAATAAGTAATCTAAGATGAATACAGAAACGGTAACTTTATCGATTATATTTAGAATAGGCGATTCTAATCGGGTCGTTAATGATATGAGGCTTAATGTAATTATGCCAAGCATACTATAATCATATACCTTGCTCAGTTTTGAGTGTTGATAAGGTTCTATGACTTCATATATTTTCAAACGCAACTGTTTCATTATGCTTTGTCTACTATTTCAGAGATAAATTCCTCGTATTCCATGTAGTTTAATCCAAATAGCCCTTGTAGATCCCTCATGAGCAATGCTTCTTGTTTGTCAATCTTTTTGTCTGCATATATCAACTCTAGTTGCTTAGTCAGTATATCTTTTACTTCCGATTTCTTGCCATTTCGATAGAAGTCTCCCTCTTCAATTCCTAGAAACAACTTGAGTAGCTGAGTGTTTTTTATCTCTTCTTCAGTTAATTTTCCATCCTCCAAACATAACAGTGCAAAGTCTATAATTACTTCTAGCGTGTGATTTTTGATGTCTGAAATTCTACGAATATCATGAATCTGCAATATAGTGTTACGGGTAAGCACATCAAAACTACCTGTTTCGATGATAACATGAAGCAGTTTTTGAATTAATTCGGAGTAGGTATGCTTTTCTGTTAAGATTGCGAGGGATTGTTGAATATTTTTCATGCTATTGCGATTTAAGAGTTTTATACATACAAAAAGCGTGAACTTTCGTTCGCTTCAATTTGATGCTCTGAGGTCTTCGACTACCTTAATTACTCAAATTTATGCACAGAAAACTCACGCTGATAACGTGAGCGTACATAAAACCGTGCTTGAGTAATTAATGATTCCTAAAAGTGTCGAAGTTTCAGGGCATCAAGTTTGGGCTTATAACGCTATATTAAATATGTCGGGCAACGGTATCGTTGCGGATTAACTATAAACTATAAGTGATGAGTGATAAGTTGTTTTATTTGGTTAAACAAGTTCGTATATAGTTCTCTATATCTTGAGCAGATACATTATATATAGGTTCTAGCAAATGGAAATTGGCATCTTGCGCAAACAATTCGCCTCTCGTAAGCATCGACAAAAGGTTCTTACTCTTGAGACGGTGGCGCGAGTATTGCAACGCATGATTCATCAATTCATGAATATCTACACCCGTTTGCAAAATAGAATAGATGTCATAATAATCACGGAAATTACTTCTGCGAAGCATTACTTCCATTTTCATCGCACCAATAGCCATCACATCAGCCAGTTTGATATTTCCTTGATAGATGACTTCGTTTTGCACTGGGGAGTATTTGTCGCATGCGTAAAAAGAGAATTTTACTCCAGCAACACGAAACTCCACATGGTCAAAATCGTAAATATCTCTGCGCTCAATCTCGCCGATAGTGGACAACTCTTTTTCTATCACATCCCAAGCAACCTCCATCTTTTCATCCTTAGATGTGCGCCATTTTTGGAAATCTAAATCTTCGCTTTGGCGTGTGTGAAGTTGCAATGACAACGCTGTCCCTCCTACTAACCAATACGGACGGATACAATCTAATTGTGCTACTGCATCAATAATCTTACCAGTATGTGGGGCTAAACCTATCATTTAAACTTTTGGTTGAAACGGCGTGTCGCCATTGATTTTACATATTGGTCGGGGCGTTTAGATTTGAAATAATACCATGCAAAGAAACGATTCAACGAATAGTAATAATCCAATTGAGGAATCAATTTGTCCAACCAAACTTGTTTTATTTTCTGATAGGGATATATCTGAAACAACTGGTCAATCTCTGGCATGTCAAGGTACAACAAAACCTTTTCTATCAATATATCATCTGAGATGTTATCAATAGAATCAGGACTATAAGACCAAAAGCATTGCTCCTGCTTCAAGAGTCCAATCAGTTGTTGTTTGGCTTGTGGTTGTAGCATACCTTGTTCGTTTATTTTGACCTTTGCGCCGCAAAGGTAGTACTTTTTTTTGAGATGTGCAAGAAAATGGCGATTTTTTCGCCATTTATTGGTTTAGTATACGGCACAAAGTGCCTACTATTTAGTGTCTAGAAAGAAGGCAATCTTAACAAACAGCACTTTTTGGTCACAGGGAGTTCTGTCGTTGTTCTGTCGCTCTTCTCCCGCTCGTCGCTCGGTAAAATCAGGCAAGGTATAAGAAAGGGGAAATAGACGCCAATCTTAATAATCGTACTTTTTTAAGTATATAAATGTTGGCACTATACATTGTTTCCCTTGCCGCGGCAGGGAGTTGATTGCCGCGGAAGTTGTTTAAGTTGTTTTTTATGAATAATTCTTGTTGTTTTATATTGCCGTATCTACTCGTATATAGTTCTTTTTTTTATGGGACATCAACCACTCATTGTACTGCAAAATTGACAATCGCAAGTAACAAAAAACGAATTAAAAAATAATTAACAATTATTTATTTGCGTAGTTCGAAAAAAATGACTACCTTTGTGCGCTAATTTGGTAAAATGCGGAAATAAACATAACAAACAACTTTATACATTAACCCGACTGAGGATCGAGGAACAGGAATAAGTACTCAACCCCATCCGAAGTCACAAAACAATCTAAAAACAATGAAACCAACTCACATTGAGCATCTTGGAATCGCTGTAACAAGTTTGGAAG
>JAZOMI010000068.1:0-2736 GCA_045653825.1 Candidatus Aphodosoma sp.
AATGCGTTGGCACCCGAAGCACAACAAGCCCTGCTGGCACATACTTGGTCGGGCAATATCCGCGAACTCAACAACTGCATTGAAAAAGCCGTCATCCTCTCCGAAGGCGACACACTCACCCTTGCCGACTTGCAACTACCGTTGCCATCTTCTTATCTAACTTCTAACAGCATTAGCGGTCTAACAGCCAAAGGCGGTCTAATATCTAATAGCGAAAGCGGTCTTGTTGAACCTTTAGAAACCGTCGAAGAGCGTGCCATCCGCAACGCTATGGCGCAACACGATGGCAACTTGTCTTTAGTAGCCAAAGCCCTCAACATCAGCCGCCCAACCCTCTACGCCAAACTGAAAAAGTACGGGATATAACTCATCACTTATGGTTTATAGCTAAAAAGTGCTTTTTATTAAGATTGTCGTTCTCTTTCCCTCTCTTATACCTTGCTTAATTCCACCGAGAGAACACCGAGAGACGACCGAGAGAACTCCGATAGAACTCCCCGCCACAGAAAGTTGACTGTTTCTTAATATTGGCTTCCTGAAAAGGTTGACTCTGTTCCTGAAATAGTTGACTTGTCAGTTTCTAAACAAAAATCGCAGCAAAATACTATTTTTCTTGCTCAATTCAAAAAAAAATCCTACCTTTGCACCGTGAACCTGCGCCGAGGGGTGTCTGACACCAACTGGCGGAGGGTAGCAGACATATTTAAAAGGCGTTTATTAGCGCTCTGTTCTGACCTTTTGAAATGTCGCAACTTTCAATAGATATTCAGGACTTAGCAACGATAGATGCCCTACGGGATATGAAATATCCCTCTTGTGCCTATTTGGTACAGCTTTTGCGTATCTGCGTATGCGCACACGCGTACCTTAACTACAATATGGCACGAGAGTATTTTATATTCGGCGTGGGCTTCGCGTTGTCGGTTCTAATATCTAAGGCAATGCGACAGCCTCAAAAGGTGGAACTGGCAAAAGGCAAGTTTCACGCTTTTTTTGTATGCCTCTATAATTGTTAAACAACCAAATAAATAACAAACGGAGGCAGCCGAAAATCCGACAAAGAGTAGGCATGATAAAACAAAATTAAATTATGAGAACAAAATTTTTATTTCTAACTGCTGTATTTATCGCACTTGGAACTAATGTATGTTTCGCAAAGAAAATTAAAATCACATGCGACCAGGAAGACGCAAAAATCTATGTGGACAATGACTACATGGCTCAAGGTGCATATGTTGCTGAAGTAAGCAACAGAGAGGGACACATTCGTGTTAAAATTGAAAAAGAGGGATATGTGACTCGTCGTTTTAAGATTAAATCAGATGATAAACGAAAGGCAATTGATGTAGTTCTTGAGAAAGATGAAGGTTGGAATTCTTCTTCTGCTAATCAATTGGCAAATAAATTTTTTGCTATCCCAGTTGATCAAAGATATATTGAAAAAGCAGGTGGTAAAGAAGAAGCTGCGAAATTAGCATGGAAACAATTGCATCAAATTCTTCTGAATTATATCGAAGAAATTGAAGAGAGTAATATGACGGGAGGTTATATTCAATCAGCATGGGCTTACAAATCTTATACAAATTCTTCATTAAACGATTTTGAAGGTATACAATGGCGTACGCGAGTTACTATCAAAGAGTCTAGTGATGGTGATAATATTGTATATCGTATTAAAATTGCCTCAGAAGTTGCTCCAATTAATGCCATTTCTGAAGACTATTTTCAACCTATTGGTCGAGTATTAAAGGCATACGAACCTATGATTTCGGAGTTTCAAGCTCGTTTAGGTTCTTTCTAATATTAACTAAAAAAAATACAACAATGAAAAAGATTTTGACGGCTTGCTTGTTTGCCTTAATATCAAGCGCTATGGTTTCAGCACAAAGTGTAATATGGAAAGATGATTTTGATGGTGATAAAGGGTGGCAAACATTTGAGTATAAGGGATTGTATAAATCAGAATATACTAAAGATGGAGCACTCTTGTTAAAAGGATATAACAAAGGTACTAAATGTACTTCAAAATGCAAAACAACTCTTAACCCTATCAAGAATTTTTCTATTTCTGTAGAAGCTACATCCAAATCTGGTCTAAAAGAGGATTCATATTTTGGTATAGCGTTTAACTGTTTGGATGCAAATAACTATTCATTATTCAGCGTAGAAAAAGGTTTTGCATATTACGAACAATATCGCGATGGACAAAGAGTACGTTTTGATTACGACCTGATTAAGAATACAAAAGTAAAAGTGTTTAATCTAGAGATTAAGAAAACAGGTACTACAGTCGCTTTTCTTATTAACGACGAAGAGACTTTATTTATTGAAGATGTTGAAGTAAAATCAAGTAAGGTAGCACTATATGTAGAAGGTGAAACTCAAGTTGCTTTCGACAATATAGAAATCAAACAATAATAAGTAATTGTTTATTAGTTTGGGGTCTTAAAAATAGCAAGCTTGAATTTCATGCTTGCTATTTTTATATTTTCAGCAGACTATCTTTTTTATGATAGGCTCTCATGATCGCCTAATCCGCAGGTAACTTTATATATCTTGCAAAACCCAAAAATCGGGGATTTCTGACATATTTCGCACTAAAAAATCGGGGATTTCTGACAAAATAGCAAAAAACATTTGCACAAACCAAATAAAATCACTACCTTTGCAGCGTTTTAACACAAAATAAGTACGAAAAATGTGTATTTTTACACAAAAATAGCAGTTAATTTGTGA
>JAZOMI010000069.1:0-10405 GCA_045653825.1 Candidatus Aphodosoma sp.
AACTCGAGGCATGGAGTGTAGTATGGGTTGTCGTTGTATAATTCATTTGCAAAGCGGATGAACTGTTTGAGTTCTTTGCGCGAGCTTACTTCTTTAATTGTTACCATGATATATTTACAGTCTACGGTCAACGGTCTACTGTCAACGATTGCTTTTTTGCGCCTTCGGGTCATCGGACGCTCGAGCCGAGCGTCCCTACTGTTGACTGTTGTCTGTTGACGTTTTTATTTTATTTTTTAAGTTCGGCGATAGTTTGTATCATATCATCGGCCGAGAATACGGCGTTACCTGCCACGAGGCAGTCGGCACCAGCTTCGTAGAGAGCAGCAGCATTTTTGAGGTTGACGCCACCATCCACTTGGATAAGGGTTTTGCAACCTTTGCGTTCAATCATTGCACGAAGGCGATGAATTTTGTCGTAAGTATTTTCGATGAATTTTTGTCCACCAAAACCTGGATTTACGCTCATGAGAAGCACCATTTCCACATCGGCAACGATGTCTTCGAGTACTTCGACTGGCGTGTGAGGATTGAGGGTTACACCAGCTTGCATGCCAGCATCGTGGATGCGTTGGATAGTGCGGTGTAGGTGAGTGCAAGCCTCATAGTGCACGTTCATCATAATGGCACCAGTCTCTTTCACTTCGTTGATAAATTTGTCAGGTTCAACAATCATCAAGTGCACATCTAAAGGTTTAGTGCATAGTTGTTTTACGTATTTCAATACAGGGAAACCAAATGAGATATTAGGTACGAATACGCCGTCCATAATGTCGATATGCAACCAATCTGCGTTGCTACGATTGATGAGTTCGATGTCGCGTTCGAGATTGCCAAAGTTGGCAGAGAGAAGAGAAGGAGATAATAGTTTCATATTTTTTTATTTAAGAATTAACAATTAAGAATGAATAATCAATTATTCATTGAACGATTGCAAAGTTACAAAAAATATTTAATATAAAGGATTACATTTTGAGGTAAAAATCGCGAGTGAGGGCAATATATTCGGGTGTGTACTGATGGCGCGAGATCTCGATAGTTAATGAGGTATGAGAAATGAGGAGTGAGGAATAGTTGAGTTGAGAGTTTCGCATCACGAATTGCATCAGTAATCGTTTTGGGGGAGCTGTTGGAGTGGGGTGAATTTCTGTAAGATGTGTGAGCGAGAATCCATATTTTTGAGCTAATTCAATTAGCTGGTTGCCTTCGTTGATGGGTAATACCACCGATAAAGAGCCTCCGTCGTTGAGTAGTCGAGATGAGTGCAATAGTAGGTCGTCGAACGAGAGCGAATCGGTGTGACGGGCTTGAGTGCGAGCCGCGTTGGGGCATTTGAGCGACGCCACAAAATAGGGTGGATTACACACTATAGCATCATATTTTGCTTCCGGATTATGGTCTTGTAGCGATGTGTGATGGGTGGTGATATGTCTAGCGAATGGACTATTGACGATATTCTCATTAGCTTGTTCGATTGACGATTGATCAATGTCAATCGCATCAATTTCTAATTTATCATCTGCACTTTGCAATCGTTGTGCTATCATCAAAGCAATGAGGCCAGTGCCAGTGCCAATATCAAGTAGGCGTGATGCGGTAGGGTCAATTGGAGCCCATGCGCCGAGGAGTACGCCATCAGTGCCTACCTTCATAGCTGTACGGTCTTGATGTATGGTGAATTGTTTGAATTTGAACATGATATTTTTTTAAACATAATGACAGAAGAACAAAAATTATAATTTAATTATTTTTTTTGAACGTAAATTTTCGTTAATTAGTCGTAAATTAATAATTTATGATTAATTTATGATAATTTACGTTTATAAAAATTATGTTTTTATGTTATTTTGTCTTTTTATTATTTTCGGCGAGCGGCGAAAAAGGCTTGCATTAGTTCGAGAGATTCGGTGGCGAGGATGCCTGATACAACTTCTGTTTTTGGGTGTAAGGCATTAGGTGAGAAGGTGGAGTAGCCTCGTTTGGGGTCAGATGCACCATAGACTACACGTGATATTTGGCTCCAACCAAGTGCTCCAGCACACATAATGCAAGGCTCAAGTGTGACGTAGAGGGTGCAGTCTTTGAGGTATTTGCCACCCATGATGTTGGCTGCTGCTGTGATAGCTTGCATTTCGGCATGGGCTGTTACGTCGTGAAGGGTTTCGGTGAGATTGTGGGCGCGTGCAATGATGCGTCCGTTCCATACAACTACAGCTCCTACTGGTATTTCGCCTTTGCGGTAGGCTTCTTGCGCTTCGACGAGCGCTTGGCGCATATATAATTCGTCTGACATAATTGATTCCGAATGGATTGATTATGCATTGTGCATTATGAATTGTGAATTGAATTAAAGTTGTTTTTTGAAACGGTCGAGGGTATTGAGGGAACCATATATTACGATTTGGTCGTTAGCGGCAAAACGATAGTCGGGTTCATCGGTAGTATTTACGACTTCGTATTCTAATTCACGCGAACCGAGGAAGTTGAATTTTGTGCGACGGCGTTTTACTGCAATGAGTTTCACGTCGAAAGTTTCTTCTATATTGGCTTCGGTGAGGCTTTGACCTTTAAGAATTTCAGGTATTTGACATTCGAGAATTTGGTGTTCGTGGTCGATTATGTATATACCTTTAATTTTTTCGGCTTCGGCAGAGTAGGACCAAATGTCGGCAGTAGTCTTTTCTGGCTCAATGACTTCATCGACACCAATAGTTTCTAATATGGTGCGATGCATCGGATTAGCTGCACGTGCGACGATGTGTTTGACTCCTGCTTGTTTGAGAAGTGATACTATAACAATTGATTCGCCTATGTGATTACCGAGCGACACAATGACTACGTCGGTATCTTCGAGAGGTAGTGATTTAATTGCTACTTGGTCGATGATATTGACGCACATAGTGGTGGTAATATGTGATTTATATTCTTCTACGACACGCATGTCGGCATCAACGCCAGTGACGTCATGTCCCATAGATGTGAGGCGTGTAGCAAGTGCTACACCAAAATTGCCGAGTCCGATAATTAAGTAATTCATAGTTATATTAATTCATAATTCACAATTCATAATTTATATTTAAATTAACATCGAAGTGTTAATTGTGTATTATACATTGTGAATTAACTGATTGGAATGTGTTCTGTAGGGTATTGATAGAATTGGGTACCTTTGTTAGATATGAAGCAAGAGAGGATGGTGATGGTACCAAGACGACCGATGAACATTACGATGAGTATTGTGATTTTGCTTATGAATGTTAAGTTCGACGTGATATTAAGTGATAGTCCGACTGTAGAGAATGCCGAAACTACCTCGAAAATAGCATATTGTGTTGGTAGTTTAGGTTCGAAAACAGATAGTATTACAACACCGAATGCAACTACAACAAGAGATGAGAATATAATGATAAATGCTCGGTTTATGGATTGTTTGGCAATAGTGCGTCGGCGAATTTCGATATGGTCGCGACCACGTAATGTATTGATTACGTTGAGTAAAGCAATGGCAAACGTAGTAGTTTTGATACCTCCGGCAGTGGACATTGGCGAACCACCAATCCACATATATAGAATCATTATTACGACTGAGATATTGGTGAGTGAACCCATGCTGAATGAAGAGAAACCTGCGGTACGAGGCACGGTGGCAAGGAAGAATGATGTAGATAGTTTGCCGAAGAACGATGTGTCGTCGTTGAGTACACTGTTGTATTCGGTTATGAAAAATATTATGGTGCCACCTACGACTAATACGATAGTCATTATTAGTGCGATGACGGTATTAGAATTGAGAGTTGAAAGTTGAAAGTTGAAAGTTGAGAATTTAGAGCGTTTTTGTAGTTTGTAAATTATGGTTTGTAATTTGTTTTTTATCCATTGCCAGAGGTTGAAAAGAATAGGGAAGCCGATACCGCCAAGAATAATTAGCCAAGATAGAGAGTTGAGTAACAGATAGTTGTTGCGGAAATCGGGGTGGAATAGTCCTGTTTCGAGAGTAGAAAATCCTGCATTACAAAATGCAGAAACAGAATGGAATATAGCTACGAATGCACCATAGATGGTGTAGTTGCCCATTGCTTCGTAGATGAATAGTGCACCTAAGAGTTCGATTGCTATAGTGATGAAAATAATATTGCGGAGGGTGGTGAATATTTGCGATACGCTATTGTCTGGGTCAATTAAGTCTTTGATTAACATTTTGTTTTGTGATGGATGACGACCAGCAAACATCAGTCCGAAGAATGAGGTGAAGGTCATAATGCCGATACCACCTAATTGTATGAGAAATAGAATGATGATGTGTCCTGCGGTTGTAAACGTAGTGGCTACGTCAATGGTTGTAAGACCTGTTACGCATACGGCACTTGTGGCAGTGAATAGAGCATCAAAAAACGATATGCCATTGACCGTAGCACGAGGTAGGAGTAGAAGACCTGTGCCAGCAAAAATCATAGTAAAAAAACTGCCTACCATAATCCAACTTGGCGATACTTTTGTCGATAGCGATTGAGTGATTACGGCGGATAGTTTTAGTCCAGCCTCAATGGCTACGATGGCAATCATCAAATAATTGTGACGTAGAATAGAGAATAGCGATGAGTAGCGTTCGAGCCATTCGGTTGGTAATAGCCATATTGTTGAAAATAAAATGATTATGCCATATAATACAACGAATACGGGGTTGATTCGTTTCTTTGTTTTATATCGTGTTGTGGGTGGTTTTATGTGCGATTTTATATGTTTAATAAAATTAAATGTGTATTCGCAGAAGAAAAAATAAAACGAAAAAAGAAATAGAGGCAGAGGAACCTCTTTGTCGAACGAAACAGGGAATCCGAGCGCATAGATGAGAAATGCTATAACAACAATGGATGTTAGCGCATTGATTAATGATATAGCATTAAATCCCCACGAAACCACAGGCGACAGCGTCAATTGCAATCGCATGATGATTGATTTATATAAGCCAATAATTCTTTTTTTCATTTATTTTATCAATACATTTTCTCGCGAAGGGCGTAGATTTCGTCAGATGTAAGATATTCGTCGAAGTCCATGTATTTGTCGATGATACCATTTGGTGTGAGTTCGATGATTCGGTTGCAGACGGTTGATACAAATTCGCGGTCGTGAGACGAGAGTAATATGTTGCCTTTGAAAGTTTTGAGTGTGTTGTTAAAGGCTTGGATTGACTCAAGGTCGAGGTGGTTGACAGGCGAGTCGAGCACCATTACGTTGGCGTTGCGCAACATCATGCGGGCAATCATACAGCGCATTTTTTCGCCTCCCGAAAGCACGTTGGCACGTTTGTAGATTTCTTCGCCCGAGAAGAGCATTTTGCCAAGATAGCCACGAATGAACACCTCGGTTGTGTCGGCAGAGTATTGTCCGAGCCAATCTACGAGTGAGAGTTCGTTGTTGAAGAAACGAGTGTTGTCGAGTGGGAGATAGGCATTTGTGATGGTTACGCCCCAATTGAATTTGCCTGCGAAATCGCGGTCGTTGCCCATAATGATTTCGAAGAAGGCAGTCATAGCACGAGCGTCGCGTGAGTAGAAGACAATTTTGTCGTCTTTTTCGACGTTGAATGATACGTTGTTGAACAATACCTGTCCATCTTCGGCACGTTTGCCAAGACCCGTGATTTCGAGCACCATATTGCCCGGTTCGCGTTCGGGAGTGAATATGATAGCTGGGTATTTGCGAGTAGATGGTTGAATTTCTTCCACGTTGAGCTTTTCGAGCATTTTACGACGGCTTGTGGCCTGCTTGCTTTTAGCCACATTGGCAGAGAAACGGCGGATGAACTCTTCCAACTCTTTGCGTTTCTCTTCAGCCTTTTTGTTTTGGTTTTGTTGTTGACGAAGAGCGAGTTGGCTCGATTCGTACCAGAAGGTATAGTTGCCGGCAAACATAGTGATTTTGCCGTAGTCGATGTCGATAGTGTGGGTAGATACAGCATCGAGGAAGTGACGGTCGTGGCTCACGACGAGCACAGTGTTTTCGTAGTTGGCAAGATAGTTTTCGAGCCACATCACAGCATCTACGTCAAGGTCGTTGGTAGGCTCGTCAAGCAATAGGTTGTCGGGCTTGCCATATAAGGCACGAGCAAGGAGTACACGTACCTTCTCTTTGTTCTCCAATTCGCTCATGAGTTGGTAGTGAAGCTCTTCTTTTATGCCTAAGCCGCTGAGAAGTTGAGCAGCATTGCTTTCGGCGTTCCAACCATCCATTTCGGCAAATTTTTCTTCCAATTCGGCAGCACGGATACCGTCTTCTTCGGTGAAATCTTCTTTCATGTAGATAGCATCTTTCTCCTCTTTCACGCGCCAAAAGTGGTCGTTACCCATCATTACGGTGTCGATAACGGTGAATTGGTCGTAGGCAAAGTGGTCTTGTTTGAGCACTGAGAGGCGTTCGCCTGGTCCGAATGATATTTGTCCGCGCGAAGGGTCAAGTTCGCCGCTGAGCATGCGAATGAAAGTAGATTTGCCGGCACCGTTGGCACCGATTACGCCGTAGCAGTTGCCTGCTGTGAATTTGAGGTTGACATCAGAGAAGAGTACTCGTTTGCCAAATTGCATTGCGAGGTTGGATACTGTAATCATATCGTTGAGAGTTGAGAGTTGAAAGTTGAGAGTTGAAAGTTACCATTTGGTATCAAATTTTCAACTTTCAACTTTGAAATTTTAAATTTTCAAGGTAGTTTTGAAGGATTATAGTGGCACTGATTTGGTCGATGAGAGCTTTGTTTTGGCGGGCTTTTTTGCCTATTCCGCTATCAATCATAGTTTGAAACGCCATTTTGCTTGTAAATCGTTCGTCGATAAGTTCAATTTTTTTGTCGGGGTAGAGTTTGCGTAGTCTTTCGATGAACGGATTGATAAGTTTGGTTACTTCAGCAGGTTCGTTGCGTAGTGTTTTAGGATAGCCAATTACGATAGTTTCTACCTCTTCACGAGTGAAATAATCTGCCAGAAACGCATATAATTTGGGCGTTTCAACAGTGGTTAGTCCATTTGCAATCATCTGTAAAGGGTCAGTAACGGCTATACCAGTACGTTTTTGTCCATAATCAATAGCTAATATTCGTGCCATTTAGAGTTGAGAATTGAGAAATTGTTATTAACTTTTCACTCTTCGTTTTTTAATAATTTTAAAATGTCCATTTGGCGCCGACGGCGGGAAGGACGTGGAAACCTTTGTTGACGAAGTTGGCAGAGAGTTCGACTTCGCCACCGAGACTGAGGTTGAGGTTTTGGCAAGCTTTGATTTTGTTGAGGTTTACCCAGAATTGTGGTTCGGTGATGAATATGTATTCGGTGCCTTGCCAAGTGCGTGGTTCGCGCCAAACGTCGAAGAAGCCAGAGAATAAGCACCAGCCTTTGGCGAAGTTGATGCCCCAAACGCCTGTTATTTGGAAGCTATGTATTTCGGGGTTGCCTGAGAGTCCGACAGTGCCAGGTATTACTTTGTAGAGCGCAGAGAGCGACCATGTTTTGCTAAAGTCTTTCGAGTGACCTGAGTAGGTGACACCGCCTAACCAACTGTTGTTGAAGGACGTTTGGTTTGATAAACCGCCGTTGTATTCGAGGTGGACGGATAGCCACGATAGTTTGGAGTTTTGCCAAAAGCAGAGTTCACGTGCGATTTCCCAATATGCGCCAATCATTTTTTGAGCGCAATCTAAATCGACGAAGAAGTAGGTGCTACCGCCTGCATCGGGACGAAACATTTCTAAGGTAGATGTTACTTGACCACGCTCGAAGTCGTACATTACTTGTATGTTTTGGGCTTTGAGGAGGGTGATTTGTGTTACAAATAGCGCAACGATGAGGAAGGTAGTTAGTTTTTTCATATATCTATTTGTTCATTTTTTAAGAAGACATGAAGACATGAGAACATGATTTCTTTATTATGTAGTTTAATAGGCTTTGTAGGCCTAATGGGCGGAATAATTTATGTTATTATGTCTTCTAATTCATGATAAATTATTATTTTTCTGCAAAGGTAGTAAATGTTTTTGGATTTTACAAGTTTGATGTGTTATATTGGGTGTTTTGGCATAAGATTTGAAGTTTTTGTAGTGTTAATCGTTTAAAACCATTTTTATTATGAAATCAAAAACTTTACAATGGATTATGATGGGATTTTTTGCGTTGGGGTTTGTTGGATTGGCGATACCTTATACGTTCCCATTCTTCGTAGTGCTTATGCCATTGGCGATTGTGGTGGCATTGGGCATGTTGATTGTGGGTCATCAGCGACCTACCGATTGGCGATTTTTTGCCGCTATGGGCATCTGGTTTGTGTTGAGTTATGTGGTCGAACTGCTTAGGGTTCATGCTTTTTTCCTTGATGAGGTATTTATCTTTGGCGATAGTTTGGGGCCTGTGTTGATTGGTGTGCCGATGCTGATAGGATTGTGTTGGGTGGCGTTGTTGTATATCAGTGGAGCTATAGCTGAGCGATTGAAAACCAATGTAGTAATGAAGGTGTTGGCAGCGTCGGGGTTGGTAGTGTTTTTCGACATAGTGCTCGAATTGGTGGCTCATAAGCTCGATTTGTGGTATTGGATGTGGAATATTCCGCTTTGGAACTATTTGATGTGGTTTGTTGTTGCACTCGTGATGTTCACTATTATGAAACTCCTACAAGTTAACATCGAAAACCGTCTTGCACTGCCGATGTATGTTACGTTGATTGTGTTTATGTTGCTGTTGTCGGTGGTGTGATGATTATAAAATAAATAATTAACGGCTACTCAATTTTGTTTGGGTAGCCGTTTTTGTGAATTATTCGTTTTTTATTAAAATTCGGATTCGTGGGCTTTAAAGAATTCGTGAAAGATTCTGACATTTGGTAGGTCGGTCCATTTGCAAATTTCGACGGGGGTGGTGTCGAGGTGATAAATTTTGGCGAAGGGGAGTGACAGTATAAATGGGCTATGGGTGGATATAACGAATTGACAGTTATAGAAACGTGCCATATTTTGTAGGAATTGCACTAATTCTAATTGCATTTCGGCGGAGAGTGAGTTTTCGGGTTCGTCGAGGAGGTAGAGTCCTCCTGGTTGTATGGCATTGATGAAGTATTTAAAACCATTTTCGCCATTTGAGTAGGTTCTTTCGCTATATCCAACTTTGTCGCGGACAAGGCGATGTGTAGGATGCTTGAGGAAGTCGGCATAGTTGATATATGCTTTCATGCTCTCTGGGTCGTCGGTATTGAATCCTTTGGGGCGTTCTCGTGTATAGCCATACTTGCCGATGCTCTCTTTTTCATCGATTATCACTTGTCGTTTGAAGTCGATGTTTTCGTTTTTTTCTCTTACTTTGATTATGTGGTTGAAAACATCGTCGCTGGTGATGATTTTGGATTTGTTCATTAAATCTCGAAGTTTGATTGGGTCCTTAATCGATAGTTCGTAGTCGCAGCTTGCGGTGTAGGGGTCGAAGAAATATGTTTTGTTGAAAGGAGTGATACGATTTAGTTTTAAGGTTTCGGCAATGATATTTAGCAGGGTAGTTTTGCCCGAACCATTTCCACCGCAAAATATTGTGATGTCGGAAAAACTTAGTTCGTCTAACTCTTTTTCTTCTGGGAATAATTTCATTGGATAGCACGAGTCGAAACATTGCGAATGGCGAAATTTTGTAAAGAATGCAAGTTTATTATCTTCGTCCATTAGTTGGAAATTTTTTAAGTATATCATATCTGTTTGGTTTTTGAAATTCGCTGCAAAGTTACGATGTGATTTTGATAGTTTTTGTCACAGGGTGAAAAAGAATATGTTATATATACAGAAAATTCATTCTTTACATTTGTGTAAAGAACGGATTTTTTGTTTTTAGTGTTATTGTAAGAGGTTAATTGTTTGATTTATTGTGTGGTAGTGAAATTGAGGTACCGAGTTTTGTAGATATTATATGGTTGCATCATCGGCAGTTTTTTGCGCTTCGTCAAATTTTTGTTTCATTGTAGGGTTGCCACGAGTGAGGCGTTTGATTGTAAGGTCTTCAGTATCGTTGTTGGCAAGGCGAAGGTAGTTTTCGGAACTGAGGAGGTCCTCTTTCATTTTTTGAAGCGATTTGATTGTTTTATCAATTTCCTCAATAGCTTTGTTGAATTTTTCGCTTGCGCGCATATAGTGTTTGCCAAACTTGTCGCGGAAGTCGTTGAGTTTGTTTTCGAAGTTAGTAACATCGACCGATTGTTGGCGAGCTAAGATGAGTTCTTTTTGATATTCGATGCTTTTGCGTGAAGCTTGAGATAGGAGCGATATTAGTGGCATAAAGAACTGAGGACGAACGACAAACATTTTAGGATAGCGATATGACATATCTACTATGCCTTCGTTGTAGAAGTCGTTGTCGGGCTCAAGTAGAGAGACAAGCACGGCATA
>JAZOMI010000070.1:0-4488 GCA_045653825.1 Candidatus Aphodosoma sp.
CACTGGCACGTGACCATTGATGATATGACGATGTTCGCCAACAACACCAAATTCATCGAGAATACGGTCGCAAATATCCGAATCGGTACGAAGTTTGTAATATGGACCTTGAATCTCTTTGTGAGGCTCTTTGTCGCTCAACAAGTAACGCTCAAAATTGGCCATCTGATGCTTGTCAAACGATGGCGAATCTGGTCCTGCCCACCAATACCACATATAGTCCAATGCAACTTGATACTCCTCACGGTCGCGACATGGAAGACATGCAATGCGCACAAGACGATCTACCTCATCAAGATATGCTTTACCCGAGAGAGTCTTACCACAGATATTTATTTGACGGAACGTACCATCGGCATTCATTGGCACTGAAGCGTGGAACAACAAATTACCATTGCACACAAGATACATACTACCCTTATCAAGCAAAAGACGTAGGTGTTGTGCCAATTTTTGACTTGCAGCAAACGACTGAATAAGTTTATCCATCACATCACGTTCGCCTGGTGTGAGTTCATATGGATTCTCTTTGCTAACAGTTGGGAAGATTGGGTCTTTCATTGGATAGTCAACACCATCAATAGTTACTATACCACGCTCTTGGTCAACAAGGTGCAAACGGTCACGGAACTCCATTTTCCAGTCTGGATTACGCATAAAAAGCGAGTGCTCCAATTTCCATTGTATGATAGAGATAGCCTTATGCATCTGCGAGAGTAGGCGCACATTGCGCTCATCATAGTTCACATCGGCATATTTAAGTTTTGGAATATATGGAGTACAAGGGTCGTTTTCATAAACTTCCATTGCAAACGTAGCAAGTGGAATCATATTGATACCATAACCATCCTCAAGTGTATTAAGGTTGGCATAACGAAGCGAAAGACGAATAACAGTAGCAATACAAGTTTCATTGCCCGCAGCAGCACCCATCCACACAAGGTCGTGATTACCCCATTGGATATCCATATCGTGATACTGACTGATTTGGTCAAGTATAAGGTGAGCCCCTGGTCCACGGTCATAGATATCACCCACAAGGTGAAGATGGTCAATCACAAGACGCTGTATGAGCGTACACATAGCAATTATAAATGCATCCGAACGACCATTATCTATAATACTACGAAGAATAGCATGCACATATGCTGTTTTGTTTTCGTCATCCTCACTCTCATGCATCAACTCTTGAATAATATACGAGAATGCCTCTGGCAATGTTTTACGCACCTTCGAACGAGTATATTTCGACGACACCGCACGACACACGCGCACCAAGCGAATGAGTGTTATATTATACCACTCGTCGAGGTTATCTTCCTCTTGCTTAACAATTTCTAGACGTTCTTTTGGATAATAGATGAGCGTACAAAGGTCATGTTTCTCTTTCTCGCGCAATTCGCGACCAAACTCATCATTCACCTTGCGCACCACCGCTCCACTAGCGTTACGAATCACATGGTCAAAAGCCTCGTGCTCGCCATGAATATCTGACAAAAAGTGTTCGGTGCCTTTTGGCAAACTCAAAATCGCTTCAAGGTTAATAATCTCTGTTGCCGCTGCTTCAATAGTCGGAAACGACTTACCAAGCAACTCCAAAAAACGCTTTTCCATTGTATTAAAATTAAAGTTTTATTGTTCGGCAAAGTTAAATATTTTAATTCACACAAACAAATATATGGTACAAAATTTGAAAATATTTTTAGAAAATTATAAATCAATAATAAATTTGGTTAAAACTCTAAAATTTAACATTTACCTTTCATTAACAAATATTAAAATAGTTATTTTTAGTTAAAAATCATAATATCACATTAAACTTTTCGTTATCTTTGCACATCAAAACGGACAAAATACAACATTAAAACAATAAAATTATGCGAAAATTCATCTCTATCTCTGCATTTGCCCTTACGATAGTTGCGACAAGTGCCCTCACAAGTCTCGTTGTTACAAAAAACATCGACTCTATTTGTTCTAAAAACGACTCTACCGAAACCAAAATCTCATCTCCTGTGTCGTTTACCAATTTCAATAGCGAAAATTCTGCTCGCCCTGCCGATTTCACCTTCGCTGCCGAAAAATCTGTCGAGGCTGTCGTCCACGTGAAAACTAAAATCGACGTCAGCAGTCGCTATTCTATGAGCATCGACCCGTTTTTCGACTTCTTCTTCGGTCGCCCTTCTCAACCTCGCGAACCTCAATACCGCGAAGGCTCTGGCTCTGGTGTCATCATCTCTACCGATGGCTATATCGTTACTAATAACCACGTTATCGACAATGCTTCTACCGTCGAAGTTACGCTCAACGACAAACGCAAGTTCGATGCTAAGGTTATCGGCACCGACCCTTCTACCGACATCGCCCTACTCAAAATTGAAGCCGACAATCTCCCTATCATCTCGTTTGGCGACTCCGACAATCTCCACATCGGCGAATGGGTATTGGCAGTAGGCAACCCTTTCAACCTCACTTCTACCGTCACTGCTGGCATCGTCAGTGCCAAAGCCCGCAATATCAACATCCTAAATGCCGAAATGAAGATTGAGTCGTTCATCCAAACCGACGCAGCTGTCAATCCGGGCAACTCTGGTGGTGCTCTCGTCAATACTCGTGGCGAATTAGTGGGTATCAACACAGCTATCGCCTCTCAAACAGGCTCTTACACTGGCTATTCTTTCGCCGTACCTACCTCTATCGTTAGCAAGGTTGTCGCCGACCTCAAAGAGTATTCAGTCGTTCAACGTGCTGTATTGGGCATACAAATTGCCGACATCAACAACGAACTTGCCAAAGAAAAAAATCTCACCACTCTCAAAGGTGCCTACATCGCTGCCGTACAAGACAATAGCTCTGCCGCCGATGCTGGTCTCAAAGAGGGCGACATCATCACTGCTGTCAATAGCCAAAATGTAAATTCTGTTGCCGAACTCCAAGAACAAATCAGCCGCTATCGCCCTGGTAACGACATCAAAATAAACTATATCCGCAACGACAAAGCGCAATCTGTCATCGTAAAACTCAAAAACCGCTCTGGCAACACTAATGTTGTGAAAATCGCCGACAATAGCATACTTGGAGCTACTTTCAAAGAGGTCGACCCTCAAATCACCGAAAAATTCCGTCTCACTTCAGGCATCCAAATCGCCTCAATCGACCGCAATGGCGCATTGGCTAAAGCGGGATTAAAAAAGGACTTCATCATCCTGAAAGTCAACGGACAACCTATCCGCTCCGAAAAAGACCTTACCACTATCGTCAATCAAACTATCAATGCGGCCGACCACGATCGAGCTCTTTTCATTACAGGAGCCTACACCAATGGACAAATCGCCCATTTTGCAGTAAATTTAGAATAAGTCAAAAAAATAAAAAAAAACCTATTGTATATATCAAAAATATTTTGTAATTTTGCGCGCTTAAATTATATATGTAATAATGAGACAGCTAAAAATTACTAAATCAATTACCAATCGTGAGAGTGCATCGCTCGATAAGTATTTACAAGAGATTGGACGTGAAGAACTTATATCGGTTGACGAAGAAGTAAAGTTGGCTCAACAAATCCGCAAAGGCGATCGTATTGCATTAGAACGACTTGTACGTTCAAACCTCCGTTTCGTAGTTTCCGTTGCAAAACAGTACCAAAATCAAGGGTTATCACTACCCGATTTGATTAACGAAGGTAATTTAGGCCTAATTAAGGCCGCCGAGAAATTCGACGAAACTCGTGGGTTTAAATTCATCTCTTATGCAGTATGGTGGATACGTCAATCTATTCTCCAAGCATTGGCAGAACAATCACGTATCGTACGTTTGCCTTTAAACCAAGTGGGTGCGTTGGGAAAAATCAACAAAGCATTATCGAAATTCGAACAAGAAAATGAGCGTCGCCCATCGGCTGAAGAATTAGCAGAGGAACTTGATATTCCTTTCGAAAAAATCTCCGATACGATAAAGGTCTCAGGACGCCACATTTCGGTAGATGCTCCTTTCGTTGAAGGTGAAGACAACTCTCTTCTCGATGTATTGGTAAATGATGATTCTCCAATTGCCGATTCTACTTTGATTAATGAGTCGCTCAGCAAAGAAATCGACCGAGCTCTTGACTCTATGCTTCAAGAACGCGAACGCGACATCCTCAAAATGTTCTTCGGTATCGGTGTTCAAGAAATGACCCTCGAAGAGATTGGTGATAAATTTGGGCTTACCCGCGAACGCGTGCGTCAAATTAAAGAAAAGGCTATTCGCAAATTGAGAAACAATTCAAAAAACAAACTTCTTAAAGTGTATTTAGGCTAACAGACCTAAAATATACACAACTATAACTGAAAGAGCATTACCCCAAAAATGCTCTTTCTTTATAAATAGATATTAAACCGAATACAAATTTAAGATATAAAGCCCTCAAAGAGGGCGAACTATGCTTAACCGCATGCGACTGAGCGGAGCGAAGGAACTTGCGGAAAGAAATACTATCTACCTCTC
>JAZOMI010000071.1:0-2738 GCA_045653825.1 Candidatus Aphodosoma sp.
TGTGTTGATAAAGAACCCAATGAATCCAGATTTGAATCTTTGGATTGGAGCAATAAAGCGATTCCAACAAGCAGGAGTGCAACGAATCATAGCTGTCCATCGTGGTTTTTCAACATATAACTCTCAATTCTCAACTCTCAACTCTCAATTCATATATCGCAACGACCCTCAATGGTATCTTCCGATAGAATTGAAACGACAAATGCCAAAACTCCCTTTGATATGCGACCCATCGCACATAGCTGGCAATCGCGATTTAGTGGCAGGTTTATGCCAAAAGGCATTCGACCTCGATTTCGATGGATTGATGATAGAATCGCATTGTTTGCCTGATGAAGCTTGGAGTGATGCTGCACAGCAGTTGACTCCAGAGCAATTGAAACTTGTGTTAGATGGGCTTATTGTGCATAATAGGGTGGATAGAAATAATGAGTTAGCTGGTTTGCGCAGTCAGATTGACTCGTTAGATACTATGTTGATTGAAACATTAGCTAAACGTATGCAAGTGTCGAAAGAGATAGGTGAATATAAACGGCAGAATAATATGCCTATAGTACAAACAGGACGCTATAACGACGTGATTCAAAATCGCCTTGAATTAGCCGAACAATTAGGTTTGTCCGAACAATTAGTCAAACAAATCTATCAACTCATCCACGAAGAATCGGTAAATATTCAGCTAAAAAAATGACAATTTAAATACACACTCTCAGTGTGTATTGCCATTTTCGAAATATCATAATTATAATGAAAGTTTGTATAGCCGAAAAGCCAAGCGTAGCGCGTGAAATCGCTGCCATACTTGGTGCAAATATTAAAAAAGACGGATACCTTGAGGGCAATGGCTATCAAGTCACATGGACCTATGGTCACCTCTGCACGCTCAAAGAGCCTCACGACTATCTACCCGAGTGGAAAGGGTGGAACTATAGCTCTTTGCCTATCATCCCCGCCCGTTTTGGCATCAAACTAATCGAAATAGATAATTATAAAAAGCAATTTGCTATCATTCAAAGTCTCATGGCAAATGCGACCGAAGTCATCAATTGCGGCGATGCTGGCCAAGAGGGCGAATTGATACAGCGTTGGGTTATGCAAAAAGCACTTTGCAAATGTCCCGTCAAGCGTCTTTGGATATCTTCGCTCACCGAGGAGGCTATCCGCGATGGCTTCAAGACTCTCAAAGATGCCTCAGATTTTCAACCACTCTACGAGGCTGGTCTTGCTCGAGCCATAGGCGATTGGTTGCTTGGTATGAACGCAACGCGCATATATACCCTCAAATATGCCGCTAACCGTCAAGTGCTATCAATTGGACGTGTGCAAACTCCTACATTGGCACTGATAGTAAATCGTTATAACGAGATAAAGAATTTTGTACCAGAGCCATATTGGGAGTTGAAGACTCTCTATCGTGATGTTACTTTTTCAAGTACAAAAGGCAAATATAAATCCGAAGATGAGGCGCGTGAGGCTCTAAAACAAATCGAAGGACACGAATTTGAAGTTACTTCGGTAACTGAAAAAAAAGGAACTGAATCTGCACCTAAACTATTCGATTTGACTTCGTTGCAAGTCGAGTGTAATAAGAAGTTTTCTTACTCGGCAGATGAAACCTTGAAGTTGATTCAGTCGTTGTACGAAAAGAAATTAACTACCTATCCACGTGTAGATACTACCTTCTTGAGTGAAGATTTATACCCTAAAATGGCGGCAACGATGCGAGGATTGAAGGGGTATGAACCTTTGGTGGCAGCACTCGATTTGAATAAACTGCCTAAATCAAAAAAGGTGTTCGACAATGCTAAAGTTACTGACCACCACGCAATTATTCCTACAGGCTATAATCAAGCTGCAATGACTGAGCCAGAGCGTAAGGTGTATGACCTTGTGGTGCGCCATTTCATTGCTAACTTCTATCCTGAATGTAAAATATCAACTACTACCGTATTAGGAGATGTTAATGGCGTAGAGTTTAAGGTTACAGGCAAACGCATTCTCGAACCAGGTTGGCGTACTGTATTTAGCAATGAGGAGTTAGGAATGAGGAATGAGGAGTCATCCGATGACAATTCTCAATTCTCAACTTTCAATTCTCAATTCATTAAAGGCGAACGAGGTGAGCATATTCCCGATTTGGCGCAAAAGCAAACTACACCTCCAAAGCAATACACCGAGGCAACTCTCCTTCGTGCAATGGAAACAGCAGGTAAATTCGTTGATAATGAAGAGTTGCGCGATGCGATGAAAGAGAACGGCATAGGTCGCCCTTCTACGCGTGCGGCGATAATCGAGACCTTGTTCAAGCGCAATTATATTCGAAAAGAACGCAAATCATTAGTGCCCACACAGATGGGGATTGATTTGATTGCCACCATCCAATTCGAATTGCTCAAGTCGGCTGAACTCACAGGTCAGTGGGAAAAGAAACTTCGTGATATCGAGCGTGGTGCTTATCAAGCAACTCAGTTTATCGACGAACTTAAGGCTATGGTGTCGAATGTTGTCACTGAGGTGATGTGTCAAAATCCTACTCAACGCATTGTTACTGACGTACAAGAGCAACCTAAAAAGCAATCATCGAAGCCAAAATACTCAAAACCAAAGGCTACAAAATCTACGCCTAAACCACCTGCAGTCACCGAAGGTGCCCCATGCCCTAAATGTGGCAAAGGCGTGATTATCAAAGGGCGCACTGCCTATGGCTGCTCCCTCTGGCGCGAAGGCTGCGACTGGCG
>JAZOMI010000072.1:0-9060 GCA_045653825.1 Candidatus Aphodosoma sp.
ATTAAATATTTTTTGACCTATACGCCTAAAAAATTAATAAACAAAAAGGGAATTTATGGAAAACCAAAGTTCTTCATAAATTCCCTTTATTATTAAGTTTTATTTAACTATCACTTTACCTTGATAACGATTACCTGACGCAGTTGTTATATTTACCATATAAACACCAGCTTGAGGAAGACCAGTTATCGCGATTGGAGCAACCACAGGTTGTGATGTATAAACACATTGACCAACTGAGTTAAATACCTCAACTACCATTCCGTCGAGTTCTTCAGCAGAGAATGTTGCATTTATCAACAACTCTTCACCTACTTGAACTGGGTTAGGTATGAGTACCAATTCAACTAATTCAGCATTTTCAAGACCCACAATAGGAGTTTCTTCCACTGTAAGAGTAAGAACTATCACTGAATCGCAACCATATTGATTTACGAGGCTATCTGTATAAACACCTGATTCGGTAAGTTCTTTACCAGCAAACAAGAACGATTCGCCTTTAATGATTGTTGTATCAATAGCAAACTCAGTTTCACCTTCATACACACCAAGAGTAAGAGTTACAATACTATCAGCACCAGAAGCAACCACGTGACGTTGACGATATACACCTGGTTCAGATACTAAGAAACCATTTCCTTCATAACTTTCATCACCTGGACACATCATATCTGAAATATTATTACGAAGTATAGGTTGTACATCAAGAGTGATATTAATGATACTATCACAACCTTCTGCATCGGCATTTTCTGCCAAACGAGTATAAGATTTAAGACCAGGAGTCAATTCGCTATAATCAATTTCGAAGCCATAACCTTCATAATCGCGTTTTTCGAATGCAGTATCAGTATAGTCATAAACATCGGCACATTTTACTTTTATGTTATCAAAATAGCAATACAACTGAGCTTGATCTGCAGCTTCAGCATAGAATGCAAAACGAATATTCTTACCAACATACGCCGACAAATCGATGCTTATTCTATCCCAATTTTCAATAAATTGATCAAGTTTATAATCGGCTGATTTAGCATCACCAATCAAAATAGATTGTGATTTAGGCCATGTTTGTCCATTGTCGGTTGAAATAAGCACTCTAATATGAGACTCACGATTTTCTGTTACTGCTTTATCATTAAAGTTATAATTCGACTGTTTCAACAACAATAAATCGAAAGATAATAATGCTTTTTGATCAATATACACCTCTGGACTCACAGCCCATCGTCCATAAGAATCTCCTAATAACGCATTTAATACAGAATACAAAACTGGCGAATTATCAAAGAAACGCACCTCTGCATTTGTAGCATCTGTCTTTTCTTGAACAGCAAAATATTCATATAAAGAACTAGATGGTTCCATCTCTTTTAATTGTTCATTTCCAGCCAAGAATTCATCGTAAATAACATTGTTATATCTAATCCATGATATTGGCAATGCTTTCGTTTTAATTCCCGTAAATGTTTCTGTATATGGCATAGGAAGTGGTTTTTCTGCTGTAGTTACAACAAGAGGTAACGACCACTCTCCTTCTGTTGCACACAACGATTTCACATATACATAAACATTAGTTGAAGGTGTTAGATTTTCCAATACAACTTCTGTTGTTGATACCGTGTCTGCAAACAATACATTTACTGTAGTATCAAGTTTAGTTTCATCCATTGCTTCTGTCACCGCTTTTACAACCCATTTATCTTGACCTGCGACAGTCTCCCAACTAACTTTAGCTGAACTACTTGTAATTGCACTAGCAACCAAATTAAATGGTTGTGCACATTCTGGAGTAAGTTCAACTTCTACGTGGTTGAGATAGAATGTACCTTGAGTTGCTGTAAAGACAATATACCTAGCTTCGCCTGCGTAATTAGCAAAATTATAGTAATAATCGCTCCAAACTGCTTTAGATGATGTGTTAAATATACCAGTAGTGCGAGCCGTCATCAATTTCTCGTATGTTGTCATATCAAACGGATTAGTCATAACACCCATTTCGAAATCAGTAGATGCTGTATTAGATGCAGTATGAGCTGCTTGGAATGTTATTTGTAAATCCTTAATATCTACACCAAACAACGGCATAACTATAGCTTTAGAGTTGCTAAATTGAACAGCTATTTCACTATTACCAAAAGAAATTGAAGAGATAGCCGCACCTGCGGTAGTTTGCCAACAATCAATTTGAGTAGATGTTTTTTCGCCAAACTCTTCGACATAAGGCAATGCTTTTGCTTGGCACATAGTAGCTACTCCTATTTGTTCCCATGTTGTAATCTCTTCACAAGTTGGACGAACATATACATAATAGTAGCTAGATGGAGCAAGAGTCAAATCAATAGACATTTGTTTAAGAACAGTATCCAACAAAACTAAGTTAGAATCAATTGTCGCTGCATCATCTGCATTATGAGTAGAAACGATAACTCTCCAATCTAAAGTTTCGATACCTTTCCATGTTACTGTAGCCATAGTATCATAAACTGCTGTAACTGCTAAATCAAATGCGCCAGCACATGTTGCTTCTTTTATGCTGAGACTATCTATTGCTGCTGGTTTATGATTATAAACATTACCTGAATAGTTATTCCAATAACAATATAATGTATAATAACCAGGCTCTTCGACATAGACCTTAGATTCTACTTTTGTCCAAACATTAGCAGTAAATGTTTTAGGTATAACATTGCTAGATGAATGCGACAAATTACTATTAGTATAAACATCTTTACAAGTGCTACCAGCAGAAAGAGCGTATGACGCTGGCACAAATGATACAGACAAGTAATCATTATTAGAACCCTCGTATGCTTCGTTTTGTGCCATCAATTCGATATCATAAAATCCAGCTTTTTCAACTTTAAATGTTCGATGAGCCCAAGCATAAGAGTTATCATTTGACCCTGCATGTGTATAAGCCCATGTAGATGAGTCATTACTAATATAAAGAGCCATATTGTCGCTTGTTCCATAATATACATCCGAACCAAATATCCATTGATTTACACACAAAGTTCCATTAGCCGCAGTACTTCTAAGATGCCATTTTGCATTATCTTCTAAATTATTAAAATTAGTGCTATATGGCAAAGTATCAGGTTTATAATAAACATAGAACATACAAGGATTTGTCCATGATGAATATTCACTACCTTTTCTTGAACGAACATAAGCATCATACTTAGTATTAGGAATCAAATCTTTCAATGTAACTTGAGCTTCTGTAGTTTTGTGAATAGTTGTTTCTGTTGTTATTGCAGAATCAGCAAGTACGACTGCCACCTCAAATTCATCAACCAAACCAACTTTAGCCCATTTCACAGTTGCAGAATTATGAGTAACATCTGAAATACTAATATCAGAAGGAGCCCACAATGCATCATTTGTGTAATTAACAATAATATCATCTACATAAATCATTCCACTTGTAGATGTATTACCTAATCCTCGCAATACGATACGATGCTTAGATGTCATAACATCTGCATAATTAGCAAAATTAACCAATGCGTCAACTCGTGGTAAATTTGATGATGCAGTGAATATTTCCAAAGCTTTATATGTTGTAATATCATTTACATCTTCAATAATACCAACTTCTATCTTATTTGATGATGATAGATAAGCACTAAACGACATTGTGATTTGGCTATAATCGCTTATATTCAATTTTGGTAATATTGCATAACCATTATATGAACTATAAGAGCCAATACCTAATGATTTTTTGCCAGTTGCAGGATTTGATGTAGCAATATATGCTGAAGCATAAATGTAAGGTTGACCTCCACCAGAAGAGCTTGAATTATAATAAGCATTGTCACCACTAGAGCCATAACCTATAGTAGAATAAGCATTATAACCATTCCAGCAATTAGGAACTACGTTACCTGCATCAATACCTTCGAAACTTTCGATATAAGGCAATTGAGCATTGCAACCTAATGTGCGGAACATCACAACATCGGTCCAATCGCTACCACCTTCGTTGCACAACATTTGAACTTTTGCTCCAAGATATGCACTCATTGGCAAACCTTCGATTGTTGGATTCAACGATGTAACAACTGTATCTACAATAGCACTATTTTCATCAAAAATTTCAGAACGACCAACCAATACACGGAATTTATTACCATTGCCTTTCCATGAAAGTTTTGCATAATCAGCATCAACCTCATCTACAGCTAAACGCATAGGTTTAGCACAATATTGATAAGGTTCGACATAGAGGCTATCAATATAGATAGTATTGGTACTTAAACGATCTGAATATGTTGTGTTTTGACCAGGCATTGCGCGCAATACTATATGCTTACCAACATCGCCATAATCATCACATGTATAGTTCAAGAAATTGACTGTATATTCATGCCAAACATTTAATAAATTAGGGTCAGCAGGAATAGTATCAGCATAAACAGCACGATAAGTACTTGCATCAGTAGGATCAGTCATCACGCCAACTTCAAACTGACCACCTGAAGCCAATCTACGATAAGCTTTGAAACGAATTTGAACTTGTTCTACCGAATCAAGTGCCAACTCTGGCAAGACTGCATAAGATGTATATGATACATTTGCATCATTTTTATAAGTTGATGTATTATAAAGAACAAATACAAGCGAGTCGCCTTTAACAGGTTTTTTACCCATACCACCACCAGCAGTCAAAACATCTACATACGAACCTTTAGGGTCAGTACCCACGATAGTCCAACAACGAGGAGCAATACCAGAACCGTAACGTTCGAGATTAGATTCAAAGTTATCAAAGAAACTTGTTGTTGTAGGGGCACAGTTAGTATTAAATGCTACAACTTCCGACCAATCGCCAACACAATTTTCAGTCTTATTTACACGTCGCACGTATGCATAATAACGAGTATTAGGTGTAAGACCTGTAATTGTATAAGGACATGTGGTTATTTCTGTATTTATAATCCAACCAGTTTCTTTCTCTGGGCTAAGTTCACTATCTGCCACTTTAAGATTCCAATGTTGTTCTGAACGAGCCGACCAAGTCAAAGTTGCGTTATCAGTACCAATAGCAGAGATTGCTGCATCAATAATCTTCGTACATGTAGGCAAAACTTCTACTTGAATATGATCGAGATACACTTTATTTTCAGTAGAAGTATTCAAACGCTCATTATGTCCACCAGCACGTAAAGCTATGCGTTTACCTTTGCCAGTGTAAGAATCAAATTGAACCATACAATATTCCCAAGTTTTAGTGCCTGGAGTTTCTAAATCAAATCGCATAATAGAAGTAAACAAAGAATCGCTTGTTGGTAGATCGTTTGTATAAACCGCAGGGTCAAGGAATGTACTATCAATATCTTCCATCACACCAATTTCTACGTATGCAGGATCTGATTTACCATAGCCTAATGCCTGGAACGACAATTGCAATTCATTGATAGGTCTGTCAAATTCTGGGAAAATCAAATATGAATAATATACATCATCGGCATAGAATTTCAATGTGTTACCAGTAGAAGAGTTGTCTTTATATCCATTTTCAAAATCTGGATAAGAAATTGAATTCGCATAAGTTTTTGCGACATAACCAGAAGCTTGACCTTTTGCCAAGAAACAACCCAACAACATATCCTTATCCATATCATTGAAAGTCTCGAGATAAGGAACTGTGTATTGAGCTGGGCATTCAGTTTTAAATTCAAACACACTTGACCAATCGCCTACACAATTAGCTGTTTTTGCTTGAACTGCCACCCAATAAGAGGTATTATATTTTAAACCTGAAAGTTTCAAAGGTTTTTCGGTAGTAGTTGTATTTAAAATATTGCCCTCTTCAGTTAATAAATCAGCTGGGAAAACTTGATGATCAAACACCTTAACATTCCATTCAGTCTCTTTGTTACCATTAGTCCAAGTAATCACAGCGCTACTATCAGTCAATTCTGCTGTTTCAAGTTGCGATACTTGAGCACACTCTGATATATAATCGATACGCAAATTGTCGAGATACAACGAAACAGCCTTTTCGTTAGGAGTGCAGAATGCAATCATACGACCATCGCCCTTATAGCCAGCAAAACTAACGTAGCAACTTTGAGGAATTCTTGGAGTTTCGACATGCATTACATCTACAAGTTGGAATGTTGTAGGATCGTTAGGGTCTGACATAATACCAACTTCCAAGTCTTTAATTGCTGTGGTAGATGTTGAATTATAATGCAAATAGCAAGAGAGATACAATTCATTAATATTTATTGTATCGGCAATTACAGGCATAACTGCGTATGCTCTATAAGCTTTTGTTGATGAAGAATTAGCCGCATTAAAATACAATGATGGTTTCTTCAAATCAGATGGAGCAGTATATGATTTATCAAAAGACCAGTTTGTATTATAACCGTATGGTTTATAAGTATTAGACGTTGATAATTCATTAAATACTACCCAACCAACTGGATGCTTACCAGAGCCAGTAGGTTCTGATGTAAAGTCATTGTAATAAGGCACAGTCATCACATAATCAGTTGTAAATGTGAAAGGGAGTGTATATTCACTCATATTTTCGCCTTCAATAGCAGCAACGTATGCATAATAAGTAGTACCATTAGCAAGCCCTTTTATTTCACAATATGGATTCTCAACTATAGTATCAACAACAGCAACAGACGATGCAGTTTTTGCAGCAGTAAAGAGTTGAACATTCCATTTAGATGCAGCTACTGGATTCCAAGACAATGTTGCACCATCAATACTTATATCATAAGCTTCAACGCCTTCCGGAGTATTGCAATGCGACAATGAATCAATAGAGAAGTCGTCGAAATAACAAGCGTTAGTAGCTGATGCTTTAACATCTAATTTAGCAGAAATAGCGATATATTTGCCATTACCTTGATATTTGTCAAATGTAATAATATGACGCTCATACGTACTTGCTGTATTAGGATAGATAGTATCGATCGGTGTAGCAGTGGTAATATCTTGAGAAGTACAAACAGAAATCACCATACCATCTTTCAAAGTTCCCATTTTTGCATAGAATGTAAATTGAATATCTTGGATACGTTCTACATCAATTTCAGGGAAAACACAGAATGGATTATTAGATGTAGTATGATTGAAATACACCGAACCCACAGCACTTGTTGGCAACGAAGTATTACTGTTAGATGCTGTTGTATTAAGTTTTGGCATAGAAGATGCAGATGTACCATACGCTCCTGTAGATTGCACAACATAACCTACAACCCACTCAGCAGGAGTAGTTGAGCCATAAGAGTTAAAGTTGTCTGTATAGCCAACGGTCCAAACTCTTTTAGTTTCAACTTCTACTGCATTAGCCCAAGCTCCACATTCTGATTGTACATAAACATAATATTTTGAATTTGGTTGTAAGCCTTCAATAGTAACCATAGTTGTATCAGCCACGATATCAAACTCAGTGAGAGCAGCCAATGCAGCTGAATCTAATTTCGTTTCCGAAACTTTAACATTCCATTTGGTAGATGTACCCATTTCGGTCCACGACAATGTAGCATTACGAGCTGTAGTCTCTTCGATTGTTATCATTTGAGGAGCTGAACAACCTGCTATATTCAACCTAACATCATCAATCCAGATATAGTTAGCTTTATCGGCGTTACCACCACGGAATGCTATATATTTACCAAAATTACCATACGCATCACCAATATAGTCACGGAAAGTAACCTCTATTGTTTGCCAAGTAGAGTTAGCTGTTGGAGAAATGACATGAACTGGAGCAAATGTTGTTTCATCGGCAGGATTTGTCAATACACCCACAACAATGTCAGAAGCAGAAGTTGTACCTACTTTGTCAGAATAAACTTTCATAGTAAGTGCCATTTTGCGAATATCCTCTACGGCAAATTCTGGAGTATAAGCATAAATAAAATTGTTTTTAGCAGTATAGAAATATACAGAAGTTTTTTCGCTACTATAAACATCTGTAACAAATTTAGGCGCATAAGTTCCAGATGTTTTGATTTGCCAACAACCTAAGCCATTTTCAAAATTATCCATGAAAGGAGTAGGAATAGCTTCACATGGAGTTATAAAACTGATGTAAGTCCAAGGGCTCAAATCGCCATATTGACAATCGGCTTGAACATAGGCATAATAAGTTGTTCCACCCAAAAGATTTTCAACTTTTACGGTATTAATCAAACGTTTTGCATCTAAAGTAGAATCAAACACTATAGCATCAGCTGTTATCTCTTTTTCTGATGCAAACAATTTAGTAGCAACGACAATTCGAGTTTTAACAGCAACCGAATCAGTGTTCCATGCCAATGTAGCTGATGTTTCAGAGACATCGGTCAAACTCAAATTGGTTGGAGCATTAATACAAACATTATCTTCAACAATACGCACATCATCAATTGCAGTAACATCACCAAATCGGTTTGTCACTTCGAATTTCACTTGAAAATGCTCTGTTTTCAAAGAATCGGCAATAACAAATTCAAATTCTTTAAACATCTTTTGACGCTCATCTATCGACAACAAAAGAACCCAAGAAGAATCAGAATGAATTCGATAATAAGCCTCAAATTTATTCAACAAACCATCAAATTGCTCATTACGATAAGCAAATTTGAGAATAGGTTCAACAGCATCTTTAAGGTTAATTTCAGGTGAAGTAACCACAGCAAAAGAACCTATTGCCGAACCAACAAATTGAAGATGTCCATCAGCAACTTCCCAATTGTCAACAGATTTGTTTGATTCTGTTGTCCAACCAGTTGGAAGCTCTGATGAAAAGTCAGCATCTAAATACCGATACTGAGCATTAATATTTATAGCCATAAAGAAGACTACAAACATCAATAATGCTTTTAGTAAATTTCTTTTCATAGATTAATAGATTTAAAAAGTTAAACTCAATATAATATTTGCAAATTTGATTTTATTAAATATTTTTTGACCTATACGCCTAAAAAATTAATAAACAAAAAGGGAATTTATGGAAAACCAAAGTTCTTCATAAATTCCCTTTATTATTAAGTTTTATTTAACTATCACTTTACCTTGATAACGATTACCTGACGC
>JAZOMI010000073.1:0-11380 GCA_045653825.1 Candidatus Aphodosoma sp.
ATGTTTATAGCAGATTATTTTCCTGGTTGTGATATAGTTGCTATTGATAAGGACCGTGATTTGGGAACAATAAGTTATGATGTGGTATTGAGTTGTGGAGTGAAACTTGAGTTTGATAAGTCGGGAGATTGGACAGAAGTGGATTGTGAACCGAATGAGGTGCCTAATGGTATTGTGCCTGATAAGATTTTGGAATATGTGGAAGGAAAATATGCTGATAACTATATTGTTAAAATAGAGCATAAGTGGTCTAATTATCAAGTAGAATTGAATAATGATGTTGAATTGGTTTTCAACAAAGATGGTGATTTTAAATATATTGATTAACTTATTTAAATTGATTTATTATGAAGAAGTTATTTTTATTGCTTGTTGTATTGGTTGTAGGTGTTACGTCTATGATGGCTGATAATGATAGGATGATTACTCGAGCAGAGTTGCCTGAAAAGGCGCAAACGTTTTTGATGAAATATTTTGAAAATGCGGATGTTTTGTATGCTAAATCAGAGCGAGATATGGGGGTTGTTACATCGTATGATGTTGTGTTGGAGGGAGATGTGAAGATTGAGTTTAATCGTAGTGGGGAGTGGACGAGTGTGGATTGTGAGCGTGCTCAAGTGCCGAATGGGGTGTTGCCTCAGGGTGTGTTGGATTATGTGACAAAGAGATTTGCGAAGGCTTATGTTGTGGAAATAGAGAGAGGAATGATGGGGTATGATGTGAAATTGAGTAATGATCTTGACCTAGAATTTGATAAGAATGGTAAATTTTTGAGGGTTGATTGATACGAGTAGTTGTTGACTTTTGGTAAATAAAAAATCCCGCTGAGAATTAAATTCTTAGCGGGATTTTTTTGTGTTATAGTAGTTCGTTGATTCGTCGCATTGCTTCGGCGGTGTTTTCGTAGGTGTTGAAAGTGGTGAGACGGAAGTAGCCTTCGCCGTACTCGCCGAATCCCACGCCTGGGGTTCCGACTACGTAGACGTTGTTGAGGAGGTAGTCGAAGAATTCCCAAGATGTCATGCCGTTAGGGCATTTGAGCCAGATGTATGGTGAATTGTGACCGCCAGTGTAGAATATGCCTTTGGCTTCGAGTACGTCGGTGATGAGTTTGACGTTGCGTTTGTAGTATTGGATGTTTTTGTCGGCTTCGGCAAGACCTTCAGGAGATAGGGCAGCTTCGAGGCCGCGTTGAGTCATGTATGGTGCACCATTGTATTTAGTAGTTTGGCGTTGTTGCCATAGGCGGAGAAGTGATACTCCGTCGCGGATAAGGTCTTTTGGTACAACGGTATAACCACTGCGAACGCATGTGAAACCTGCTGTTTTTGAAAGAGAGTTGAATTCGATTGCGCAAGTGCGTGCTTCGGGGATGCTGAAGATAGAGTGAGGGCAATCGGCATCGGTGATGAAGCGTTCGTAGGCATTGTCGTAGAGAATAACGGCATTGTGTTTATTGGCATAATCAACCCATGTTTGCATTTGAGCGCGGTTGAGTGCTGCTCCTGTTGGGTTGTTTGGCGAGCAGAGGTAGATGAGGTCGGATGGGAAATCGGGTGGTGCAGGAAGGAAATTATTTTCTTCATTGCACTCGAGGTAGATGATGCGTTGTCCGTCCATGAGTGATGTAGCTTTGTAGAGCGGATAGACAGGGTCGGGAAGGAGGACTGTGCATGTGCCTTTCTCGAAGATGTCGGTGATGTTGGCAATGTCTTCGCCAATACCATCACCGATGGTGATTTCGTCGAGGTCAAGGTCGATGTTGTAGCTTTTGTAGTAGCGTTGTACGGCTTCGCGTGCGAATTTGTAACCAAGTTCAGGTCCGTAACCACGGAAGGTTTCGGCATGTTTGAGTTCTTCCATTGCGTTGATTACTGCATCGGCAATCATTGGTGCGAGTGGACGAGTTACATCGCCAATGCCGAGTTTGATGATTGGTTTGTCGGGATTGGCTTTCATGAATTCGACGGTGCGACGTGCTATTTCGGTGAAGAGGTAGTTTTCTTCGAGTTTTGCGTAGTTTTTGTTTATCATATTTTTAGTATTTTAGTAGCAAGTAGTGAGTAGCAAGTAGTGAGTAGCGAGAAGTAATCTTTTTTTAGAAGTTGATTTTTCCGCGAAATACTTCGGTAGCGGTGCCTTGCATTAGGACGTGGTTGTCGTCGCAGTAGGTGATTGTGAGGTCGCCTCCACGGAGTGATACTGTGATAGGTGTGTTTTTAGGTGTGCGACCGAGGTGGGTGAATGCTACTACTACGGCGCAAGCTCCTGTGCCACAAGCGAGAGTTTCGCCTGAACCTCGTTCCCATACTCGCATGCGGAGGTGGGTGTCGGAGATTTGTTGTACTATTTCGGTGTTTACACGGTCGGGGAATAGTGGATGGCGTTCCCAAAGTGGTCCGAGTTGGTGGAGCGGATAGTTGTCGATGTCGTCAACGGGGAGGATTAGATGGGGGTTGCCCATGCTTACCGCTAATGCACAATTCACAATGCACAATTCACAATTGTTTTGAGTTTCGATTGAGATTGGCTGGTTGATGAATGGGGCATCGGTGAGGATTGGGATGTCGGTGGGTTGTAGGGATGGGATGCCCATGTCGACGGTTATGTTATTGACGATGTTGTCGGGGGTGATTTGTAGAGTGAGGTGTTTTGTGCCGCTGAGGGTTTCTATATTTAATTCACAATTCACAATGCATAATGCACAATTATCTCGTGTCTTGTGTCTTGTGTCTTGTGTCTTAGCTATGTATGTTTCGTAGTAGTATTTGCCTACGCAGCGGATTGCATTGCCGCACATACGACCTTCGCTGCCGTCGGCATTGAACATGCGCATGCGGCAGTCGGCTATGTTGGATGGTAATATAAGAACAACGCCATCACCTCCGATGCCGGTGTGGCGGTCGGAGGCATGGCGTGCGAATTGTTCTATGTTGTCGGGCATTGGGTTGGCGATACAATCGAGATAGATGTAGTCGTTGCCGATGCCGTGCATTTTGATGAATTCAATCATAGTTGAAAGTTGAAAGTTGAAAGTTGAAAGTTATATTTGTGCTTTAAGTTTTCAAATTTCAAATTTCAAAATTCAAATTAAAATTTATTCTTCGTCTTCAGGTTCGGCCATGTTGTGGAATACGTTTTGTACGTCTTCGTCCTCTTCGATGCGTTCGATGAGTTTGTTCACGGCTGCCATTTGTTCTTCATTGAGTGTTTTTGTGTCGTTAGGGATACGAACGAACTCAGAAGAAGTGATTTCATGACCATTGTCTTCGAGGAATTTTTGGATAGCAGAGTTTTGAGCAAACTCGCCATAGATTACGATATCTTCGTCATCTTCAACGATTTCGTCAACACCATAGTCGATAAGTTCAAGCTCAAGGCTTTCGAGATCGAGACATTCTTGTTTAGCGATGTGGAATACACATTTGTGGTCGAAAAGGAATTCGAGTGAACCTGATGTGCCGAGTGAACCACCAAGTTTGTTGAAGTAACTACGTACGTTAGCAACTGTACGAGTTGTGTTGTCGGTTGCAGTTTCAACAAAGATAGCAATACCGTGAGGTCCGTAACCTTCGTAGTTCATCTCTTTGTAGTCGGTATAGTCTTTAGATAAGGCTTTTTTGATTGCGCGTTCAACGTTTTCTTTTGGCATGTTTTCTTTTTTAGCAGTTGCCATAAGAGCACGAAGACGAGGGTTTGTGTCTGGGTCGCCACCACCGGCTTTGGCAGCGATAGTGATTTCTTTACCGAGTTTAGTAAACACACGGGCCATGTTGCCCCAACGTTTCATTTTTCTTGCTTTGCGATATTCAAACGCTCTTCCCATAGTTTATTGAATAATTTAATGATTAGTTTTTAGTTATTAACGTGCAAAGTTAGTGATATTTTTTGACATAGTAAAGAATTTGTAAAAAAAAATGTTTTTTATTGTGAGTATGGGATTTTATTCGTAACTTTGCATTGAGAATTTTTTATTTGTTTATGAATGTTGAATTAAAAAAATACGTAATTATTATGAGAAAAATTTATTTATTAATTATTACTTTAGTTTCTGTTTTTGTGGTTAATTCACAGACAATTGAAAAAGTAGAAGGGTATTATTTCTTAGTATCGCCAAATGCTCAGTACTATGCAGGATCTCAACAAGGAGCTACAGCATATCGTTATGCTTTGGGTTCGAATGTTGAAAATAGTATAGTTCCAGAAGGAGATTTTGGTTTCAAAACCAATGCTATTGCGAATGATGGTACAGTGGCTGGTTCTTATGGTTTTAAAGCAGCATTATGGTTGGATGGTGATAATTATGAATATTTGGCATTGCCTGAAGATTTGACTGACAGCTTGGAAATAGCAACTAATGATGCTGTAGCAATTAGTGCAGATGGAAAACAAATTGTTGTGGCATTTAATGCTGACGCTCCTAAAACTTATTATGTGTATACAAAAAAAGAAGATGGAACCTATGGCATGGTGAAATTGCCAATGCCCGAGAAAGATCCTATTTATGGAAAGTATCCACAATGTATTTCTGTAAAAGATATGTCGTTAGATGGAAATATGTTGATTGGTTTTTTCTTGACTGATGATGGTATGCGTCAGTTGCCTTTGATTTGGCGTAAAAAAGATGGTGTTTGGTCATATGAATTTTTTGGTTTGGATGTTTGTTTGAAAGAAGGTAAGACTATTCCTCCATATCCTTACGATCAGGTTATTTTGGATAGTGAAGGTGATGAGGTTTTGCCAAAAGATGTATATGAAGAGTGGATAAGTGCGCAATATGAGGCCGAGACAGGATATTGTTATCAAATGAAAGGAGCTTCTGTGAGTGGTAATGGAAGATATGTGGCGTTAATTATGTCTATTTTATTGCCAGGTGAGGGATTAGCAACACTTTATGCTTCTGTATATGATTTAGAGAAAGATACACTTGTAGTGTTTAAAGAAATTAAGGATGCAACATCTTTGTCGGTTAACGATGAAGGTGAAGTTATTGTGGCAACTCCTGCAATGGAAAAATTCCGTTGGTCGTATGTAATCTCTATTAATAATCCTGCAAAATCACAAACATTAACAGAATGGGTAAAAAATCGAACTAATGGTGTGATTGATTTGGCTCAGCATATGCAATATCAATTACCAGAAGAGACGACTGTTGCCGAAGGTACAGCTTATTGGGCAAAAGAGGGTAATGGATTAGTTACTTATCAGGACAACGTGTTAGGTACAGGTCTTTTGGAATCTTTCTTTATACAATTTGGTGTTCAATCAGCTAATCGACCAGTGTATAATGATTCTCAAATTGCAATTTACCCAAATCCAACATCTGGTATTTTGAATTTATCAAAAGAGATGCAAGATGTAGAAATTTATGATGTTTTTGGACGTAAAGTTTATACACAGTCAAAAGCTGAAAATGTAATTGATTTATCGGAATTGCATGTAGGTCAATATTTCTTGGTCGGCACAGTGGATGGAGTTAGAGTTTCTACTAAATTGATGATTAAAAAATAATAATATTTTATGAAAAAAATTATTTCTTTTGTGTTTGCCGGTTTAATGTTTATTAGTGTATCGGCTCAAACTTTGGCTTATTATGATGAGTTGCAGCGAGTACGTACTAATGATGGTGCTGCTAAGGAATTGAATATACTTTTGTCAACAGAAGTGCCAGTTCAGTATGTTTTGCCTGAAGAATATAAAGATAAATCTATTGTAGAAAAAGAGGTAGATACTTATTATTCTGGTAAAAAGACTCTTCGTATGCAACAAGCAGAGGATGGTACATATATTTTGGTTGACCCAGAGCGTTGTACATACACACTAGAAGGTTTGGCTAAATCGGACTTGACTGCACGCGATATTACATCTAACGCAAAATTGGCAGAGCATACGGCATCATTTATAAAAAATGCGAAGCCTAAAATGGATGCTGATGGCGATTGGGATTTTTTTGAATTGAAACAAGTTGGCGTTTCTGGTTTTGAAGCAGGTGATAGTGTTGATTTGGATACTTGTCGTATGAATTATATTTTTCGGTTAGAAAAAAACGGTAAGTATGTATATAGTAATAATACGTTTGGAGCAGGTGCTTTGATTGATACAGTTCCTCCTGTTGAAATGATTGTTAATTGTAAACTTGAGCGAGATTCTACTTATACGCTCAAAGTAATGCATCGTGATTTCTACAATAATACTACTCTTTTGTATCAATTTGACTTTACAGCTTCAGAGTCAGGGCGTATTCAATTTCCAGATACTAATATTATTGATGGTTATTATGAGATTTCTCGTATTCCGAATCATGCGTTGGATGTGCATTATGCAATGAATATGATTAATGTTTATTACAAAGAGGTACACGGACGTAATAGTTTTGATGGAAAAGGAGCTCCTGTATATGCTTTTGTAGATTTCAATGATCCAGTTTTTTATGGAGAGTGGACCAAAAATGCGGCAGCGAGTGCAGTAGAACCTTATTTTATTGCTGTGGGTTGTGGGTCTAAAGATGATAATAGCATGTCTAATTTTGGTTCTTTTGATTTATTGGCGCATGAGTATGCTCATCTTGTTGTGGCAGCTAATGGTCGTGGTGGTTTGGAAGCTCAAGGTGAGTCTGGTGCTTTGAATGAAGCTATTGCCGATTGTATGAGTGTTGCTGCTGATTTTTATATTAATGGTGATAGTGTTGCTAATTGGCAAATTGCTGATGGTGTAACAGGCAATGGTATCCCTAATATGCGAGATTTGTCTAATCCAAAAATGTCAGGTGGTGGTGTGTTTAGTACTGCTACATTATCTTATCCACAGCCTGATACATATAAAGGAGAAAATTGGGTGAATACATCTAATGTTAGCTCGAACAATGACTATGGTGGTATTCACTATAATAATGGTGTATTTAACTATTGGTTCTATCTTTTGACTGAAGGTGGTACTGGTGTTAATGACAATGAGCAGTCATATGAGGTTGAAGGTATTGGTATTCAGAAAACAGAAAAATTGTTGATGCATATTATTCTTAATTATCTTGAGCCAAATATAAGTTTTTCGAAAATGCGCATTGTATCACAGTATGCAGCTATTGATCTTTGGGGCAAAGATTCAGAAGAATTAGAACAAGTGCATAGTGCTTGGTTTGCTGTTGGTGTAGCTGATAGGACTCCAATTGAAAATGTTGAAGAGAAATTGTTGAATATTTATGTAACTGATGGCAACATGGTTGTTGAAACTGAGGTAGGGGAGATGATAGAGGTGTACAGTGTAGTAGGTCAACATCTTGTTTCAGTAGAGGCTCAATCGGATTATACAATAATACCACTAGATAGTAGTGTTGTGATAGTTAAGGTAGGTAGTACTATGCAGAAAGTTATTATTAAGTAACTAGTTAAAATATAAAGTCGTAAGTAGTAAGCTTTAGGTCTTAATGCTTGCGACTTTTTGCAAATAAAAAAACGATAGGTATTTCTCAATATCTATCGTTTTGAAAAAAACACTTTTATGAAAAAATAACTACTTTTTATGTAGAGAATTTTTTGATTTTGTTTGCACTGCAAAGTTACGTTAAAATTTACAATTTCCATCAGAATATTTTTCGCTATATACAGATAAAATTACTCAAAAAATCACTTATATGTCACGCAGTATTTCACAGACCAATATATCAGCGTATTTTAGTCAACCTATACGTAATGATTTTCATTTGTATAGATTTGTCAACACTTTGTTGTTGCCTCGAGTATTGCGTAAATATGACAAGTGTTTGACTGGTATTTGCACACGAGGAGAGGCTCGTTTTACGTTGTTGGGTGTGAAGCGAGTAATAAAGCAAAACGAAATATTTTGTTTTTTGCCAGGTCATTTTGTGGCAATAGATGGAGTAAGTGATGATTTTGAAGCACATTATGGTATAATTAGTGAAAGTTTTATAAAGGATGTAACATCGCGTTTTCCCAATGTGATGTTTGATTACTTGATAGCGCACCCATCAATGCCGATGACATTGGCAGCTATGGATGAGGCATTAAGATATTTCGATTTGATAGAATTGAAAATAAAAGAAAAATATAATCTTTTTCAAAAAGATATTATTTTCAATATATTGTATAGCTATGCTTTAGATATGTATAATATGATAAATCGTGATTTGCCAAATTTGCCATTAGGTAAAACTGCAAATGAGCGTATATTCGATAAATTTACATTATTGGCATATCATCATTTGAAAGAGAATAATCCCGTAACTTATTATGCAGATGCATTAAATATAACTCCAAAACACTTGAGTAAAGTAGTAAAGATGATAAAAGGTGTTAGTGTAAAACAATGGCTTGATGAATTGATGATGCATGATTTGAAGCAGATATTAATCAATACTCAGATGTCAGTGCAAGAGATAAGTGATGAATATCATTTTTCGTCGGCAGATGCATTTCATCATTTTTTTAAGAAGCATGCAGGTATGTCGCCATCTAATTATCGTTTTCAGACCGATAGGCCGGTGGAGAGGCCTATTATAACTACTGAAGATTTGGTTATACGATAAAAACAATTAAATTTTATATTATGAAAAGAATAACAACATTTTTTGTTTTATGTACTATGATATTTATTAATATCATGGCTTTAAGTGCAACTGAAGTTGCAACAATCGCAGATGCAAAAAAATTAGATTCAGGAACAAAGTTTACATTTACGGGTGAATTAACATTGCAATATGTTACTGCTTCTGCTAATTATTATTTCGCTTTTGATGAAAATAATGATTTTGTGCGCCTTTGTGATTATTCATCTTGGGTTTCTCTTGTGTCACCTTTGAAAGAAGGGGATAAAATAAAAGTGACAGAGCAGATTACATATATTAGTGATGCTGATAATTGTGTTACTTTTGAATTGGATGCTGTAGCGGTGAAATCTATCATTTGTATGGGTAGTTCAGCAAAGCAAGAAGCTACAGATGTTACTATTCAAGAGTTGAAGGCAGATGTAGATAAAATGTATAGTGCTAAATATGTAGTATTGAAAGGAGTAAAAGTAGAATCTGTTACAGATTTTACAATATCGCCATTCCCTAGAACTAAAATTGTAGATGGTGAGGAAAGTATTGATTTTGCTATGGAATTGGTCGAAACCAATTTCCCATCTATAGCTGATGTATATGGCTTTGTTGATTATAGTGCAGGTAATCCTAAATTGTTTATACCAAATTCGAATTATGTAAAAGCTTCAGCTTTTGATAATATAGCAGGATTGAAAACTTTGACAAACCAAGATGGTCATAATGATATTATTTTGGGAGCGAGGGTATTGGTTACTTATGTAAAAGAAGATAGCGATAATTATATTTATTTTGCACAGCAAGATGGGGCTGATGGTAATCCATCAGCAATACAAATGGTTGTGCCAAAGGTTTTGAATTTAATTTATAATGCAGGAGATTCTGTTGAGTTTAATGTGGTTGGACGCTATGAGCCAGTTTATTTCGAAGTAGGAAAATCTTCGTTTGATAAATTAAAATCTGCAACTTATATTGTAGAAATTGACAATGGGTCAGCTTTGATTTCTAGCAATAATGCAATTGAAACTTTAGTATTTGATGATGTTTTAGCAGATAATGGTTGGGTTAAATATGATAATTGTTTGGCTATAACTCTCAAAGGTGATGTTGTGGTTACAGATGCCTATTCAGCTATAGGGTGTATTGGTTTAAAATTAAAAAATGTTATAACAAATAGTGATGATATTATTCTTGTGCCAAATACATATTATGTAGAAGCTGGTTCTCCAACAACAGCGATTGTTTGCGGATTTGTGTGTGGTTATAAAGTAGGAGAAGAATCTTATGCAGTATTGATGCCTCGTAGTAAAAATGATTTTTTGCCTGAAGTTATGGAATTTGATAATATAGCTGCATTGAAAGCTGCAGGAAGAACACCTTCTCGTGCTATTTCTTATAAATTAAATAATTCTGTAGTTATAACAGGTTTTACTTCTGAAAATTATTCGGATACCAAAAAAACGTTCTATCGTATATTTGTTCAAGATTCTACAGGTGCAATTCAATTAAATCATGAGTCTAGTCAATTGCAAAAAAAATATAAGGTTGGTGATGTTATTTCTGGTGTTGTTGGTTATTTTATGTTGGGTAGTAGTTCTTATGTAGAAGATGCTGCTATTTATTTTGCTTCTGCATCAGCTATAGATCTTCAAGTTGAAAATATTGTTTTATCTACAGAGCAGAATTCTATTACTCCTATCGAAATTTCTATTTCAGATTTAGATGATTCGTATGCTTCGCAATTGATAACAATTAAAAATGTCAACTATAATGCTTCATATAAAATAAATCTTAATGGTGAAGAGGTCGAAAAACCTGTAATTTATCAAGAAGAATTTTGGGTTATAGTTGATGAAAATTTTGAATATTTTTCGGAAATGGAGTCTGTTACAGGAGTTTATTATTTATCAGGTGTAATGACTAAATTGATCCCTCGTTCGCAAGAAGATATTATTGTTGATGATTCTCAATTTATTGGAGTCGAAAATATAGAAGTTGATAATAATTTGTTTATTGACAATGAAGTTGTTTATGCCAAAGGTGCTTCAATTGAGGTTTATGATGTAATGGGACGTCTTATTGTTGCTGGTCTTGATTGTGTGGATGTTAGAAATATTAATGAATTATTGGTTATTGTAAAAACAAAATATGACGATAATTCATGTTTTGTTACAAAACTTATGAATAAGTAATAATTTATTGGCATCTTAAAAATAGCGAAACTGATTTTATTGGTTTCGCTATTTTTTTTGCTATTTTAAATTGATTTTTCACAAAAAATCTCAAAAACGCGAAAAAAAACATGTATAATAACATATAAAAATGTTTAAAAAGGGGAGTAAAAATGGCAATAGTGTGTTAATAAGCGCAATAATTTCATTATAATTTTAATTTTTTTTATTTGAGATACAATTAGTTATAAAAAACTTTGCAAAAAAGATTAAAAATATTTTGGTAGTTTCAGAAAAAGCAGTAACTTTGCATCCGCAATCGAGAGAGGTTGCCTGCGAGTTAAAAAAGCAGACGTTTGAAAGGAAAAATAAATATTTTTTTTGAAATATTTTGTCAGTTCAAAAAAATGTCGTAACTTTGCAGTCCGTTTCGACGAAAACGGAGATAAGTTCTTTGAAAGATTGAAAACAACAAAAATGTAGTATAAGTACAAGGTAAATAAAATACCACCGACAAAAATTAACTACAATAAAAACGCTTGAGTTTAGGGAGCAAACGAATAAAAAAATAAATGTACAATGAAGAGTTTGATCCTGGCTCAGGATGAACGCTAGCGATAGGCTTAACACATGCAAGTCGAGGGGCAGCATGAAC
>JAZOMI010000074.1:0-8058 GCA_045653825.1 Candidatus Aphodosoma sp.
GAATTTATATAAAGAAAATCCGGCACTTAAATTCCAACTTGGTCACCCATTGATGGAAAAAATCGTTGCGCTCAAAGAGCAAAACTTTGCCGATAAAGATAAATATGATTATGCACCACAAGATTTTGAAGATGCTATCGATTCTTACGACCGTATTCTCGAAATCGTGGGCGAAATCTGTGGCGATATTATCGCTCCTAATGCCGAAAGTGTTGACCACGAAGGTCCTCAAGTAATCAATAACCGCGTGAAATATGCTCGTGGTACACAAGAAAACCACGATGCGCTCGCTAAAGCTGGTCTTTATGGTATGGCTTTGCCTCGTCAATATGGCGGCCTCAATTTCTCAATGGTGCCATACGTTATGGCAGCCGAATTGGTGAGTCGTGCCGATGCAGGTTTTGCTAATATTTGGGGTTTGCAAGACTGTGCTGAAACTATCGCTGAGTTCGCTTCTGAAGAGATTAAAGCCGAATTCCTTCCACGCGTTTGTGCTGGTGAAACTTGCTCTATGGACCTCACTGAGCCAGATGCTGGTTCCGACCTTCAAGCAGTGCAACTCAAAGCTACATTCAACGAGGCAGACCAAACTTGGTATCTCAATGGTGTGAAACGTTTTATCACTAATGGTGATGCTCAAATCAAACTCGTTCTTGCTCGTTCAGAAGAGGGTACTAACGATGGTCGTGGTTTGTCATATTTCGTTTGCGACAACAAACATGACGATCGCATCAAAGTGCGTCGTATCGAAAATAAACTTGGTATTAAAGGCTCGCCTACATGCGAACTCGTGTTTACTAACGCTCCAGCCAAATTGGTAGGTACTCGCCGTATGGGTCTTATTAAATATGTGATGTCGTTGATGAATGGTGCACGTCTTGGTGTAGGTGCTCAATCAGTAGGTCTTTCGGCTGCAGCTTACGAAGAGGCTTTGGCGTATGCAAAAGACCGCCGTCAGTTCGGTAAAGCTATCATCGAATTCCCTGCTGTATTTGAAATGGTAGCAATGATTAAAGCCAAACTTGATGCTTCTCGCGCTATCCTTTACGAATGCACACGCTTTGTTGATGTCTATAAAGCATACGAAGCAATTGAAGCTACTCGCAAACTTACTCCAGAAGAGCGTGCTGACTACAAAGAGTTCCAACGCTTGGCTGATGCATTCACTCCAATGCTCAAAATGTTCTCATCTGAGTTTGCTAACCAAAATGCTTACGATTGTATTCAAGTGCATGGTGGTTCAGGTTTTATGAAAGATTATGCTTGCGAACGTCTCTATCGCGATGCTCGTATCCTCACTATCTACGAAGGTACATCACAACTCCAAACAGTAGCCGCTATTCGCCACGTCACAACTGGTGGCTATCTAAAACAAATCCGCGCGTATGAGAATATGGAAATCAACCCAATCTATAATCCAATTCGCGCTCGTTTGATTGCTATGACTGAGAAATACGAGGCTATTGTCAATGCTGTAGTAGAGACTAAAAACCAAGAATATCTCGATTTCGTAGCTCGTCGTTTGGTCGAAATGGCAGGTCATATCATTATGACATACCTCCTTATTATCGATGCAACACGTGATGAACAATTTAGAGTTTCAGCCGAAGTATATATTAACTATGCCGAAGCTGAAGTCAACAAACATCACTCATTCATTACAAACTTCAATATCGACGACATCGAACTTTACAAAGCATAATATGTGATTGTAAAAAAGGGGTTAAGTCAAAAAAAATGGCTTAACCTCTTTTTTGTTTTTAAAGTTTAACAAAAAATATATTTTTTAGTCTTTGATAATCAGAAAATAATTTGTAACTTTGCAAGTCTATATGCGGTAATGCATTCTTGTTTTTAATTTTTAATAATTGATTATTAATTGTTGATGCGTAAGTTGTTGAATTTTATATTGTTAACCTTGCTTTTGACTTCGTGTGGTGAGTATGTTAGATTACAGAAATCTACCAATCCAGAGGAGAAGTTTCAAGCAGGGAAGAATTATTTTCAAGAAAAAAAGTACGTAAAAAGTACTACTATGTTCGAGGAAATAGTTCCTTATTATCGTGGTACGCCTCAGGCAGAAGAGGTGCTTTATCTTCTCGCTGAGTCATACATGGGACAAAAAGACTATTATTCGGCATCAGAATATTTTCAGGCATACATTCGTAATTTTCCAAGGGGGACATACGCACAAGAGGCTCGATATAAAGTAGCCTATTGTTATTATCTCGACTCACCTGATGCTCGTCTTGACCAAACTGCTACATACGACGCAATCAATGCTTTAAGCGAATTTATTACTATGTATCCTGAGAGTGATAGGGTAGCTGATTGTAGAAAATGTCTTTTTGAGATGGAAGATAAATTGGCTTATAAAGAACTATTGAATTCAAGGTTATATTACAATCTAGGTCTTTATGGTGGCAACAATTATCGTGCTTGTGTAACTACAGCCGAGAATGCGTTGCAAGATTTTCCCGAAACACAATATCGTGATGATTTGATATTTATTGTCCTTAAGGCAAAATCAAAAGAGGCATCGTTGTCGGTGGCAGATAAACAGAGGGAACGTTATAGTGAGGTAATTGATGAATATTATCGTTATGCAAATGCTTTTCCTAATGGTAAGCATATAAAAGAGGCAAATCGCATATTAAGAGAAGCAAAAAATATAGTAAAATAATAATAAAGTTGAGAGATGAGAGTTGAAAGTTGAGAGAGCCATGCGGCGTTAATTTGTAATTTCTAAACTTTTGAACTTTAAACTCTAAACTCTAACCTTTAAACTTTCAAATAAAGTTATGGCAAAAAAAATTACAGCTCCAAGCAACACAATTACACGCGACATGAATGCTTTGTGCGAACCAGTTGGTAATGTTTACGAAACAGTCCGTATCATTGCAAAACGTGCAAATCAAATCAGTGCAGAGATGAAACAAGAATTAGACAAAAAATTGGCTGATTTCGCTTCTGCACAAGATAATCTTGAAGAGGTATTCGAGAACCGTGAACAAATTGAGATTTCGCGTTATTACGAACAACTACCAAAACCAACACTTCGCGCAGCAAAAGAATTTGAAGATGGCGAGGTATATTGGCGTAATGCAGTAAAATGATATGATTGTTATTTATTCTATTGATAGATAGAATAGAAAAATTAAGGCTGATTTCTTGTGGGAATCAGCTATTTTTATTTGGTTTAGTTGATAAAAAATTATTGGTGTCTGGTAAAAAATATTAGGAAGTTAACTATGGGGTTTTGCGAGTAATACTTACGACGTTGAAGACGTCGAATGTCAGTAACACTAAGTTTGCGTTCGCTTTCGAATGCAAACTTAGTGTTACTAACATTGAACCTCTTCGAGGTTCTTTGCTATCCTCAATCTTAAATTTTTCAGCAGCTACAAAACCAAAAATAAGCCCCTAAAACTAAATAATCATACATCCTTTTTATTACTGATTGAAGATATAGTTTTATTTTTTACTGGACAACAATAATAAAAATTGACCTATAGGTCAAAATTTAAGACAGCAATGCATAGTATTGATTTCTTTTTGCCTTATTTACATACCAAAAAGAAGATTGTAAAGGAATGCCAAATACGAACAATAAATTAGAGGGAATATTTACAGATTTAAAGAATAACTTGAATAATCATAGTGGAATGACAATAAAGAACCGCAAGCGGTTCATTTGTGAGTTTTTCTTGGCATATAATGATGATTAGCATAAAAAAAGAGATTATCTTATGCAGATAATCTCTCTAAAAAATATGCTTCTCGCATTACAATTTTATTCTTTATGAAGTTGCTCCCCAGCAGAGCTTTATGCTTCAAACTGCACGGCAAATATACAAAATAAATATGAATTTTATAGTAAAAATCATCCTGCAATTTGACCTATACGCCTAATTTTCTATGAATAAACTTATCTAATCATTTTCAGTTATGGTAATTTTGTTTGTTAGATTATATGTGAGGTATAGTAAAAAAGGCATCTCATGGTGTGTGAGATGCCTTTTTTGATGGTTAACCCCTTCGCCCGTTGGGCACTCCCACTAAGACAGGGGGAGAATAGGAGGGTGTTTAATGGATTTTGATTTATTAAATCAAGAATGTTGCTACGAGGGCAAGGATTGCGTAGAACTCAGGGAGTGCGGCGTAGATGAATGTGTTTGTCAATACGTCGTTGCCTTGAGCGATTGATGCGATACCGTCGGCACATACTTGACCTTGACGGATTGCTGAGATGAGGCAGATTGCGCCTACTGCAAGACCTACGCAGAAGAGCATGATGCCGTCAGTTGCGAAATCTTTGCTTGTCCATGCAAGGAATGCTACGAAGCCATAAAGACCTTGTGTTGATGGAAGGGCTGAGAGAATCATGTAAGATGATGATGCTCCTGGATTTTTTTTCAATGCACCTTCTGCAGCTTTACCTGCAATTGTTGTTCCGATACATGAACCGATACATGCAAGACCTAACATGAGGCCTAAACCGAGATAACCTAAAATTAGTTCCATAATTTTTTGAAATGTTTTTAATTGTTAATAATTTATTTTTTTTAATTTTAGTTTACAGTCTACAGTCTACAGTCTACAGTCAATTACGGTCTGATGACCGTTGACTGTTGTCTGTTGACTATTGTTTTTATTAAATTTTCTTAGCGAGTGGGTTGTAGCGTTCGCCTTTGCCTTCGTAGCCTACGTTTTTGAAGTATTCGACGAAGGTGAGACGCAATGGGTGAACGAATGCTCCGAGGGCTGACAAGGCGAGGTTGAGTATGTGGGCAAAGACGATGATGACGATGAAGCCTATCCATGAGCCTATGTTTGGATTTTCGCCAAGTATCATGGTTGCTATATCATTGAATGCTCCACCAAGCATACCGCCTGCGAGTCCAAGTGCGTAGAGACGGATGTAGCTGAGTACGTCGCCAAGGAGACCTGTTACCATATTGTATGTGTCCCAAAGTCCTGCTCCGATGTTGATGAGTGGGTTGCGTTTTGGGTCGTTGAAAATATAGATGCCAAGTGCTGAAATGGCTCCTACGCCGATGATTACGTATTGTGTTACCTCTGGCGAAAGGATTTTCATCATTGCTAAAATGGCTGTAGCAATGCCACCAACGATGAGGAGAAGCCATCCCCAATTGCTGAGATTTGCCATGAAGCCGTCGCGCTGAGTGTAGCAGATGGCTTTGACTGTCATTGCAAGGCAGATGTGGAACACACCGATGATGAGTGCCATGACCATTTGGATGTCGAATCCCATTACTTCGCCTTTAATCATTACGGATTTGAGGGCAGCAGGAACGAATTCGGCATTGTAGAGGTCAACACCAAAGGCGGTGCCAAGAAATACGCCTACGATGGCTGTAACAACGCCAAGAGCGGTGATGATGCTACCCATACCATCGAACATAGCGATTTTAATCTTGTTGAATTTGAGTGCAAGACCGAAGAGGATAAGGAGGATACCGTAGCCTGCGTCGCCCATACACATTGCGAAAAACAATAAGAAGAATGGACCGAGAATTGGTGTTGGGTCGTATTCGTTGTAGTTTGGCATACCGTACATACCTGTGAGTGGCTCGAATAGGCGAATGAAGGCATTGTTGCGGAGCTTTATAGGCACGTTGTCTTCGGCTTCAGGCTCAGATGCTTCGAAATAGACGCCTTCTTCGTGGAGCATAGCTTCGAGGGCTTCGGTTGTGTCGGTAGGACAGTAGCCTTCGAGGAGCATCACTGTGTTGTCGGCAGCTTTTACGGTGTTGATATGCACTCGGTCGATGTCGATAATCTCGCTGACTTGTAGTGTGAGTTGGCAGAGATTTTCGAGGTTGGCAACAGCATAGTTGCGTATTTCAGCCTGTTTGTCGGTGTATGCAACGTGGGCTTTTTCTACTTCGGAGTCTAACTCTTTAGAGCCTAATTTGCTCATATCGAAGGTTTCGGCTTCGATGTCGGCAATATGTTCGCGAGTTACGGTTACGAAATATGTGGTGTTGGTGCTGTTGTTGACAATGAATGCGTTGTATTGCTCTTCCCATTCAGGTTTGTAGAGGCGACCTGCGCAAGTGTAGAATCCGAGACGGAATCCTGCGTCGGCAAGGCGTTGGAATTGCTCGGCAGAGTAGTCGCCCCATGGAGCCATGCGTTGTTGTTCGCGTTCGGCAGCGGCTACCTCTTGACGCAACGCTTCGGCTTCGGCTTGGAGTGCCTCGAAATGAGCCAACACTTCAAGTCCTTTGTCCAACGAGAGTTTTTGGGCAGGAGCAGGAGTGAGCGGAGCAACATCTTTTGCCGAATTGTAGGCGTTGATGAGAGCCTTGGCAGTCTCGATTTGCTTGTCGATTCGAGCTTGAAGAGCTATTTTCTCGCGGACAAGTTCGAGATTGGCGTCACCTTCTTCCAATGTGGCTACGTGCAATACGCCTACCTTTCTCAATTTCTCGAGAAAGTCGTCGTATTGTGCGTGAAACACAAGGAAGTCGTATTTAGTCATTTTTGTTATCATACTTTTTCTATTTTTTGTCTACAGTTTACGGTCAACGGTCTATAGTTAAATTTTAGACAGAATGACATAAGGACAAATTTTTCTTTTTACATACGCCTTGTTACACCTGCGGTGTATCTCGGCGGACGAATGACAGACTTGTCGGAATTTTGTTGTCTGTTGACTGTTGTCTGTTGACACGACCGAAGGGAGTTTCTGTTGACTATTTTACGCTCGTTTTGCTTTTACGATTTTTTGTGAAGATTTAGAGAGGTTTTCTTCGTCTTCCATGAATCGTTTGATTTTGCGAATAGCGTCTTCGTAGCCTGGGATTTGTACTTTCTCAAATAGATTTACCTTTTGAGTAGTCTTTTTGCGGGCATATTCGAGGAGCTGGAGTTTTTGAGCGCAGAATTCACGTTCGATACCAACTTGAGCCAAATTTTTGAGTTCAGAGAGTCCGTCGGCATACCATTTAGGTGCGCTGAAAACGCTGAACGGTTTGGTTTGGTATATCACTTCTTCTAATACGGGTACACGTACGCCTGCAATCTTTTTGATGTCCATTTTCACCTCTTCTACGGTGAGGAGGGAAGTGTCGAACTCACCCCAGAGAGCCAACATCTTGTCGTAGGCAGCGATGCGATTTTCGAGTTCTTGCTCGAGACGGACGATGTCGTCTTTCGCACGCTTCACTTCGAGACGGAGAGCACTCTCTTTGTTTTTGATTGTAGGCAATGCACGAACACGCATTTTCAAGTTCTTTTCGAGCCCTTGAAGCGATGTTTTGTTATATTGAAATGAAATTGCCATTAAATTTGAAATTTGAAAGTTAATTAAAACTTGAAATTTGAAATATTAAACTTGAAAGTTGCTTTATGCATTAAATTTCAATTTTCAACTTTCAATTTTTCCAGTATTTTTCAACCAATTCTTGTTTGATGTTTACCTCTTCTGGTTTGAAGTGTGTGCCGAAGAGAGTCCATGCTACATCGAGCATTTGAGTTGTATCGATATTTACGTCGATAGCAAGCAATTGTTCTGAGTAGTCTTTTGCGAAATCGAGGGCACGTTCGTCATAGTTAGTAAGGTCGAAACCGTTTTCCAACTTAGTTTTAGCATTGGCAGCATCGGCATAGAGACGTACGGCAGCATTCATTACTTGAGCGTGGTCTTCACGAGTTTTCTTACCAGCAACCAATTGTTTCAAACGAGAAAGTGAACGGAATGGGTCGACGATAACTTTACCCACGTCAGAGTCGCGACGGAGGAACAACTGACCTTCGGTGATATAACCAGTGTTGTCAGGAATAGCGTGAGTGATGTCGCCACCAGAGAGGGTAGTAACGGCGATGATAGTGATAGAACCACCAGCAGGGAATTGTACTGCTTTTTCGTAGATTTTAGCCAAGTCAGAGTAGAGCGAACCAGGCATAGAGTCTTTAGAAGGGATTTGGTCCATACGGTTAGACACGATAGCCAAAGCATCGGCATACGATGTCATGTCGGTGAGGAGCACAAGTACCTTTTGATTTTTCTCTACAGCGAAATATTCGGCA
>JAZOMI010000075.1:0-26889 GCA_045653825.1 Candidatus Aphodosoma sp.
GCTACGCTTTTAACGATACCAGCGTTAACGCCGATGAGCTCTTCGCGAGTCATACCTGGTTTACGTGGAATACCTGAAGTGATGATAACAACATCAGAACCTGCAGTTTGAGAATAGTCGTTACTTACGCCTTTAACTACAGTATCAAAGCCCATGAGTTGAGCAGTTTGCATGATATCCATAGCTTTACCTTCAGCAAAGCCTTCTTTGATATCGATCAATACAACTTCGTTGGCAACTTCGTTTACAGCCAATACATTTGCACAAGTAGCACCTACGTTACCTGCACCTACAACGGTTACTTTAGACATAATTTTGTTAGATTTTTAGTAGCGAGTAGCGAGTAGCGAAACTCTGTGGAAATGAGAGAAGTTAGATTACTCTTTACTTGCTTTGTTTGTTATTAGATTTATTATTTGTTATTTTATTTTGTAGTATTTACAAAAAAGCATGGCAAAGTTAGACAATTAAATTGATATAGCGAAATTTTTGGTGATAAATTTTCTGAAAAGTTGCATAATCGCAAAGTTATTTGTAATTTTGTATCTCAATAGACACGAGATAATAGATGCGAGTAGTTAGACTTCTTTTTTGTTTTAATTATCTTATATCTTATATCTTATATTTCGTGTCTCGTGTTTCACATCTAATTATCTAAAAAAATATGAATAAGAAAATTATTATCATGATTTTTGCCTTGCTCGTTGTTGTGGCAGGGGGTGTTATCTATTATTTGTATAATTCGCTTTCTACCACTCAAATCGAGATGGCTGAAATGGTCGAAATGATGAATTACGAGAAAGAACAACTTGAAAATGAGTATGCTGATGTGGCTCTTGAGTTGGAAGGTATGTCAATTAAGGTGAATAACGACTCGTTGTTGCACCAATTGGATAGAGAACAAAAACGCGTGCAATTGTTGCTCGAAGAGTTGCGTACCGTGAAAGCTACGAATGCTCGTCGTATTGCTGAATTAAAAGAAGAACTCTCGACTGTGCGTAAGGTTTTGGTTACATACGTGCGTCAAGTAGACTCGCTCACAGCGGTGAATACCAAGCTCGAGGCGGAGAATCGTCAGGTGCAAAAACGCTATGAGGCAGCGACAGAAGAGGTGAAAACTCTCTCGGAAGAGCGTGAGCGTTTGGTTGAAAAAGTTACTATTGCATCACAATTGGAGGCTACGACAGTGGCTGTTGAGTTGCAAAATGATCGTGGACGTAAGACTAAGTCGGTGCGTAAATTGGCTATTGTTAAGGTCGATTATACTATTGCTAAGAATAATACTGCAGAAGTGGGCAATAAGACTATATATATGCGTATAACTACTCCAGACGATATGGTGTTGCAAAAGCAAGCAAGCGATTTGTTCCAGTTCGAAGATTCGAAAATTGCCTTTTCGGCGCGTAAGAGTTTTGAATACACTGGCGAGGAGTTTAGCGATGCTATATATTATACGGTGACAGAAACACTTTGGGAAGGAGATTATCGAGTGGATTTGTTTGTGGACGGGCATCTTATCGGTCAGCAATATTTTACACTTACTAAATAAGTTTTTCTTTTGATTTGAGAAGACAAAATAACATAATAGCATAAATTTAGTTTGTTTCTTAAAAAAAACAATTTTGTTATTCTGTTATTTTGTCTTTTTTTTGCATGTTTTTTAGGTGAATTTTGAGGTTGAAAAATGCGAAAAAACAATGATTTTTCTGAAAACGCGAAAAAAACGAGGTTGCGAGTGGGTTGTTTTGGTCTAAAAAAGGTTGAAAAGTGAGAGAAAATAGGCTTTTGTTATAGAAAAATGGAGAATTATTAAAAATTATTTTCTTGATAATCAGTGAGAAGAAAAATATTTTAAAAAAATAGATAAAAATATTTGGTCATATTAAAAAAATGCTCTATCTTTGCATCGCAATTGAGAGAGATAACAACTCTTACTGCTAATGGCCCATTCGTCTATCGGTTAGGACGCAAGATTTTCATTCTTGAAAGAGCGGTTCGATTCCGCTATGGGCTACTTTTTTTTATGTAATATAGTTAAACAAAATTTCTCATAATATAATGGCAAATCACAAATCATCAATCAAAAGAATTCGTCAAACAGAAAGACGTCGTTTGCACAACAAATTCTACGCTAAAGTAACTCGTAGTGCTGTGCGTAAATTGCGCGCAACATCTGAGAAAGATGCAGCAGCAGCAATGCTTCCAAAAGTAGCTTCTATGCTTGATAAACTTGCTAAACGCAATATTATCCACAAAAACAAAGCTAGTAACTTGAAATCTAAATTGCCTCTTCACGTTAACAAACTTGCTTAATAAGAAGGAAGAACCAAACAAAATATATAAGCTCTTTTCTGTAATCGCAGATTAGAGCTTTTTTGTTATTTTGTCCTTTTATGTGTTATGAAAAACAAGGCTATAAAACTTTGGAATGAAGAGGAGCGTCCACGAGAGAAACTGAAATTGCATGGCGAGGAGACTCTTACCGATGCCGAATTGCTTGCTATAATGCTTGGATCGGGTACGAGGGAGAAGAATGTAGTGGAGCTTTCGCGTGAGATACTTGATTCGGTGGGTGGCGATCTTAATCAATTGGCTCGACTTACACTTCATGATTTGCAGATGCAATTTAAAGGTATTGGCGAGGCTAAGGCGATGCATTTGCTCGCTACGCTTGAATTTGGTCGCCGTCGTAATGCGGCTAAAATGGGCGATAATGACTCGATTCGTACTTCTCGAGATATTGTTGACTTGATGCATCCGGTGATTAGCGATATGCCCGTTGAGGAGTTTTGGGTTATACTGCTGAATCGTAAAAATAGGGTGATTGGCAAGGAGTGTGTGGCTCGAGGTGGGGTGTCGGCAGTGTTGGTTGATATGCGGATGTTGTTGAAGCCTGCCATTTCGCGTTTGGCATCGAGCATAATATTGTGCCACAATCATCCGTCGGGCACAGCATCGCCAAGTGGCGAGGATAGAGCATTGACACGCCGAGTGGCTGCTGCGGTCGAATTGCTTGATATGAAATTGATCGACCATGTGATTATAACGACTGATGCCGACCAATATTTTAGTTTTGCGGATAGGGGAGAGATTTGAAGATAACAGATTATAAATAGTAGATTATAGATTTTATGGAACCACAATTGAATGCACATAACAAAGCGGAGTTTCCGCCGATGCATACTGCCGAGCATATTTTGAATGGCACTATGGTCAAAATGTTTGGCTGTCCGCGTTCGCGTAATGCGCATATTGAGCGCAAGAAGAGTAAAGCGGACTATGAACTTACCGAAGCTCCTACCGAAGAGCAAATACGTGAAATAGAGCGTCGTGTGAATGAGCAGATTGCTCGCAATTTGGATGTAACTATTGAGTTTATGACTCGTGATGAGGCGGCTGCGTTGGTTGACCTCTCTAAATTGCCTGCCGATGCGTCGGATACGTTGCGTATTGTGCGTATAGGGGATTATGATAACTGCGCTTGTATAGGTGCACACGTGAAGAATACGAGCGAAATAGGTACGTTTCGCATTCTTACACATGATTTTGCGGACGGTCGCTGGCGTATGCGTTTTAAACTTGAAAATTGTTCATACGTTGAATAGTATGATATAAAAAACTCGGCATTCGTAAGAGAGTGCCGAGTTTTTTATATTTGTTTTGCGAAATTAGAAACTATATCCAATACCAAGACCAAGAATTGTCTTGAATTGTACACGTGGACCTTGAACAGGGGCACCCGTAGCATCTACAATCACATTACCAGCCTCATCCAATTTATCAAACATTACGCGGTCATAATATTTCAATTGTGTACCAAGCGACACATTCAACACTTTGAGGAATTGATATGAAATAGAGAAATCCCAATCAAGGTCAACGTGTGGAGTTGCTGAATATGGAGTAAACACAGTCACAGTAGAGATAATTTTAAGGTTCTCAATTTTGTCATAGTTCACACCAGCTTTGAGCGAAGCACCGAATTCGGCTTGGTAATTACGATTACACAAGTTAGTTATAGGATCAAGATGTTTTTTTACATAATCGGCACCAAAATATTTTTCACGCAAATCAGCATTTGTAGCAGTAGTAATACGACCAGCAATTGGTGAAACATAAACTGTAAAAATACTATTTGGTTTCCAGTCGATACCGACAGAGAGGTCAGTATAAGATGGAGTCATAATTTGCGAAATTGGAGAAAGTTCATCTTGCGAATAGTCGTAACCATAAGCATATTGAGTTTTGAACGAACCAAGAGCAGTCAAATACCACGATTTAGCCATTTCCCAACCAAATTTAGTAGAAATGTTAATCTTGTCATTGGTTTTTTGCCAATCATGTTTACTATTCTCTACATAACTTTCACCAAAGTCTGTGTCGATGTTAGAGTCCCAAGCGAATGAACCATTTTTATAAAGGAATGACACGTTAGCTGCAGCCACCATGTTGATGTTGTTGTTACCACCAGCAGCCCAGTTTACAAGACCTGTTGCCGAAGCATTGAATGTAACAATACCAGAAATTTTCCAATTCGACTCTTTTTTCTCTGGCTCTGCTGCTTTTGTTGTCTCAATAATTTTAGCAGCCTCTGTTTGTGCTGATTGAGCAACTGCTTTTGCTGCGTCTTGTGCATTCACCGACATAACCAATGCTCCAAACGCAAAAATAGGAAGTAATAATTTTTTCATAAATTTAGATTATTAGTAGCGAGTAGCGAGTAATAAGATTACAAGCTTCGCCTGTTATTTAATTATTATAGAATATATTTTTTGTCCAGCTTTATATTCTTGAATTGCAGGCACCGTATCACCCTCAGCATTGACAAAACCAAACACTCCTTTATATTGATGAGTATGTCCTCCCAACAACAAATCAACGTCTGTCACTCCCGCAATCAACGTACTATCCGACACATTATTAAAAATAGTATCATCATGCAATCCCAAGTGCGAAAGCACAATTATATAATCACATCCCAATTCCCTCTTCAACAAATCCGCATAACGATTAACCGCCTTTATAGGGTTATTATAAGTTATACCTTCAATATTAGATTGCAAAATAAGTCCTTCAGGATTAACGCATACACCTATTATACCAACTCTCCAGTCATTTTGCTCTATCACTACGTATGGTTTAATCAACGAAGCAAGAGGTGTTTCTCCAAAATCATAATTTGCGCACACAATAGGGAAATTCATCTCCTCTATTCGTGCTGCAAGTGTATCAATACCATAATCAAATTCATGATTACCAAGCGTTACTGCATTATACCCCATAAGATTATAAGCATCCACTTCAAGCCGACCTTTGAACATATTGAAATATGGAGTACCTTGCCACATATCACCAGCGTCAAGTAATATTGTATTTTCATTCAACATACGTAACGAATCAATAATTGCAGCACGAGCCTCAAATCCCCCCTTACCTTTCAACGGTTCTACCTGACTATGCGAATCGTTTGTAAATATTATTTGTAATGGCTGACGCTCATTTTTTTGATTACAAGCCACCAGCACACATAGCAAACAAATCAATATACCTATATATTTTTTCATCATTTCACTATTATACGATTATCAAGTTTTGATGATATTTTCTCACCTTTTATCGTTGCACAAGTCACATAATCAAACATTGCATCTCGCATCATCATGTTAAGTGACGTAGATTTTATATAATTCGCCAATGGCTCCAATTGGTCGTTACCCCATGATAAATAATCTGTTGACACAACCTTATACACTCTCGCAGTATCAACCTCTTCATCACCCACTCTCACATTCTCAGCTTTACCATCACGAATTGTCAATGTCATACCAGCTATTGACTCTCCGCCCTTCACCGCTACTGCATCAGCGAGCACAAGTATATCAGAACCTTTATATTCAAGCACAAGCAAAGAATTATCAAATGGCAAAATCTCAAAAACATCACCAATCGTAATAGGTCCAGCAAACAAAGTACGACGAATACCTCCTATATTAGTTATTGCCATATCTACATCCACAATATACTTTCTGCCCTCAGTCAACAATATATCGGCTATCAAATTAGTCAATTTACTCTCAGGATAAGCCACTTCCATCGTTTCTGCCGCTTCCCCAATAACAACATTCATCGACGCCTCTTTCTCCAATTTATATGGAGTAATCAACGAATCCATCGCATCATGTTGCAACGAACCATCAACCTCTATCAACTGAATATCTGTTATCTCAGGCTGACCTTGTTGCTTTTTACTCTGAAATATTGTCACAGCCACAACACAAGCAACAATTAAAAATGTAGTTATTATTTTTTTCATAATCAATCTTTGTGTTCAAGTTGATAACCAAAATTACGCAATTTGCGTTCACGATTACGCCAATCTTTCTCAACTTTCACATACAACTGAAGGAATACTTTCTTTTCAAAAAACGCTTCAATATCCTTACGAGCCTCTGTTCCCACTTTACGCAACGCAGCACCTTGTTTACCTATTATAATACCTTTTTGCGAATCACGTTCGCAGAAGACTACGGCACTGATGCGGATGAGATTTTCTTCTTCTTTGAATTCTTCGACCATTACTTCAACGGCGTAAGGGATTTCTTTGTCGTAGTTGAGAAGTATTTTTTCACGAATAATTTCATTCACAAAGAAACGTTCAGGGCGATCGGTCAAAGCATCTTTATCGAAAAAAGGAGGCGAATCGGGAAGGAGGGCTTTGATGCGTTCAAATAGTTGGTCGATGCCAAATTTTTCGGCTGCAGAGATTGGGAAAATTTCGGCATTAGGTAGTTCTTTACGCCAAAATTCAACTAATTCCTCTAAACGCTTTTGATCAATCAAATCAATTTTGTTGATAATCAAAATCGTATTTACATGATCCATCTTTTTCACTTTATCAAGGAAAAAGGCATTCTTCTCTGCTGAATCCAATACATCGGTTACATACAGCAACACATCAGCATCTGTCAATGCTGACTGCGAAAATCCGAGCATTGACTCTTGTAACTTGTAGTTTGGCTTCAATACTCCCGGAGTGTCAGAATATACGATTTGAAAATCCTCGCCATTTACGATGCCCATGATGCGGTGACGAGTAGTCTGAGCTTTAGACGTAATAATAGAAATTCGTTCGCCAACAAGGGCATTCATTAACGTAGATTTACCCACATTGGGGTTACCTACAATATTTACAAAACCGGCTTTGTGTGACATAGTTAGATAGATAATCCGTCGTTTTTTGGTAATAATTCTTCATTGAATTATTTGTATGACTTCTGACATGCAAAGTTACAAAAAAAAGATTATATGAGCAAGTATTGTAAAAGTTTGTCTGTTAGTGTTTTTTTTTGTAACTTTGCATGTGAAATAGAATTACGAATTTATGTCAGACAATAAATTACAGGGAATAGTGCCGTTGTTGCAGGATGAGAAGAGTCGGTCAAGGGCTTTTTCTCAGATGGTGCGTCTGACGCAGAGTCGGTTGTATTGGCATATTCGTAAGATGGTGTTGGTGCATGAGGATGCTGATGATGTGTTGCAAAACACGTATTTGAAGGCTTGGAAGTCGATGGATTCGTTCCGTGGCGATAGCGGTTTGTATACATGGCTTTATAGGATTGCGACGAATGAGACGTTGACTTTTTTGGCTCAGCAGCGGTTGAAGAATGTGGCTACGTCGATTGATTATGAGGAGTTGATGATTTCGCGTATGGAGGCAGATGCGTATTATGAGGGTGATGAGATGATGAAGAAGTTTCAGAGGGCGGTGCTTTCGTTGCCTGAGAAACAGCGACTTGTGTTTAATATGCGCTATTATGATGATATGAAATATGAGGAGATTGCGAAGGTTACGGGTACGAGTGAGGGGGCGTTGAAGGCGTCGTATCATATTGCGGTGAAAAAAATTGAACAATTTATTAAAGAGGAGGATTAAACTTTTTTAAGTTTTTTTAGTCATATAAGCAAAGAGATAAAATACCTATGATTGAAGAATATAAAAATAAAGAATCTTTTACACTTCCAGAGAATTATTTCGAAGATTTTGTTGCTCGAATGGATGCTCGCATCGAAGTAGAGACGCAATATATTGCGTCTCAGCATAAGGATCGCAGAATTGATTTCCGTCGTTTGGCTACGTTGGTGGCTTCGTCAGCAGCGGTGTTTGCAGGTTTGTTGTTCGGTGGTTTTGTGTTGATGAATATGCAACAACAATTGGATGTGCAGGCGGCTGAGATTATTGCACAAGAGACGTATGAAGATGAGTTCTTGGAGATGTTGGATATCTATAAATTGGAATTGGCATTGGCAGATGCGGAATATCCGGAATAGTTACTAGTTATTAGTTACTAGTTATTAACGATATTAATTTTTTAATTTGTTGATTATGAAAAAAATTGTACTATATTTGTTGTGTATTATGCATTGTGCATTGTGCATTAATGTAAGAGCTCAGGTGAAATGTGAGAAGGATGCTTTGTATAAATGTGAGATACAACATAAGCATCGTGCTGAGTTCTTCGCTCAGATGCGAGCAAAAAAAATGGTTTATTTGGTTGATGCAATGCAGTTGACCGATACCGAGAAGGCGGCATTTACGGTTTTGTTTGAAAAGAATGAAACTGAGACAGGTGAGTGTTATCGTACAATGCGTGAGGCAAAGAAGGCTCTTAGTGCAGAGCCGACTGACGAAGAGTATGAAAATGCAGTGGAAGTATTGAGAATTCAGATGTTGAAGATAGCACAAATACGTGCAGAGTACCTTGAAAACCTTGAAAAAATACTTCCTTCAAAGAAAATTTACAAACTTTACGAGGCTGAAGAGGCATATAAAAAGCTGTTAATTAGCGATATGGGTAAGTGTAGACAACAACCTAAAAAATAATTGCGAAAATATTTGGTAAATTCGATAAAAAGCAGTAACTTTGCACTCGCAAAAGCAAGGTTCCTTGGCCGAGTGGTTAGGCACCGGTCTGCAAAACCGTCTACAGCAGTTCGAATCTGCTAGGAACCTCAAAAAAAAGCGGCTAACTTTAATTGGTTGGTCGCTTTTTTTAGATTACAGATTACAAGTTACAGATAACGGATAGTTGTTGTTGGGTAATGTGGTTGTAATTTCTATATAATGGATTGTATAATGAAAGCGAGTGCAGGTGATTAGTTTTGTTACTCGTTACTAATAGTCTAATATATGTTTGAATCATTGAGCGAACGCCTTGAGCGTTCATTTAAAATCCTTAAAGGTCAAGGTAAAATTACTGAAATTAACGTCGCTGAAACATTAAAAGATGTGCGTAAAGCCCTTCTTGATGCGGACGTAAACTATAAAGTTGCTAAAACTTTCACCGACGAGGTGAAGGCTAAAGCATTGGGACAAAATGTGCTTCTCGCGGTGAAACCTCAAGAGATGATGGTGAAGATTGTTCACGACGAACTCGCTCGCCTTATGGGTGGCGAAAATGTGGCGTTGAACGTTAAATCGCAAGCCGGTCAACCTGCCGTTATCCTTATGAGCGGTCTTCAAGGTTCGGGTAAGACTACTTTCTCTGGCAAATTGGCTAACATGCTCAAAACCAAACAAGGCAAGAATCCTTTGTTGGTAGCGTGTGACGTATATCGTCCTGCTGCTATCGAGCAGTTGCGCGTGTTGGGCGAACAAATCAAAGTGCCTGTATATTCTGAAATCGAAAATAAAAACCCTATCGAAATCGCTCAAAACGCTATCGCTCAGGCTAAACGTGAAGGTCGTGATGTGGTGATTATCGATACCGCTGGTCGTCTTGCTGTCGATGAGCAAATGATGACCGAAATCGCTGCAATTAAAGCTGCTATCAACCCACAAGAAATCTTGTTCGTAGTCGATTCGATGACAGGTCAAGACGCTGTGAACACTGCCAAAGAATTCAACGATCGTCTCGATTTCACAGGTGTTGTACTTACAAAATTGGATGGTGATACTCGTGGTGGTGCTGCATTATCAATTCGCTCGGTAGTCGAAAAACCAATCAAATTTGTCGGTACTGGCGAAAAAATGGAGGCTATCGACCTCTTCCACCCAGCTCGTATGGCTGACCGTATTCTCGGTATGGGTGACATCGTTTCGCTCGTAGAACGTGCGCAAGAACAATTTGATGAAGAAGAGGCTCGCAAACTTTCAAAGAAAATTGCTAAAAACCAATTCGACCTCAACGACTTCTACAACCAAATTCAACAAATTAAGAAGATGGGTAATATCAAAGAGCTTGCTTCTATGATTCCTGGCGTAGGTAAAGCGTTGAAAGATGTTGATATCGACGATAACTCGTTCAAAGGTATTGAGGCAATTATTCAATCAATGACAAACGAAGAGCGTGTAAATCCAGCAATTATCAACGGCTCACGCAAAAACCGTATTTCAAAAGGTTCAGGTCGTTCGATTGTAGAAGTAAACCGTTTGCTCAAACAATTCACCGACATGCAAAAAATGCTTAAAGGCGTGCAGCAAATGAGTAAAAACCCTAAATTGATGCGTCGTCGTTGATTAAATAGACTAAATATTATAGAAAATATCCATTTTGCAATTTGCAAAATGGATATTTTTTTGTCGTTAACAAAAGTTATATAATGTTAAATAAATGTTAACGGGGGGGGGGGGTAAATGTGTTTTAATAAAAAAAAAGTGTAACTTCGTGAAAAAAATAAAATAAAAAGGTATTATTGTAATTTTAAAAATTTAGAAAATGAGAAAGTTTATTGGATTATTATTTATGTTTTTTTGCCTAAATGTGATTTGGGCAGAAAAGAACTCTATTGTGATTGAGTATCTATCTTCAGAGCAACAAGAGTTGGAATTGAAAGAGATTAGTACAATTAAATTTGAGGACAATTTTGTTAAATTTGTCGATTTCTCTGGTATTGTCATTGCAGAGCGTGAAGTTAGTGACATTCGTAAAATCTCATTTACTAAATTTACTAAAATAGAAACGGCTACAGAAAATGTTTCTGATATAGTGATGATTGCATATCCAAATCCTACTATGGATGCTTTGTATGTGCAAGGTTTAGAGATTGGCGATGTTGTGCGAATCTATTCTTTAGATGGAGCGCTTCTAAAAATGGTAATTATAGAGAATGAAATTCAAGCAATTATGGTGGGAAGTCTTGCTAATGGAGCATATCTTCTTCAATCAAACACAAATATAGTTAAATTTATAAAAAAATAGGAAATTATGAAAAAATCGTTTTTTACTCTTGTTGTTTTATTTATGTGCGGTTTGTTGACTGCGCAGTTTTTGGTTTGGCGTAATGGTCAAATAGTGTATCAATCTGATATAAATGAGGTTGATAGTATTACACTTTATGAATATATTCATCCAGACACACCAACTGATTCTAAGTATATTGTAGTGAAAGCAAAAGTTCCATCTTCATGGGATGTTGTTACGGCATGGATATGGGCTACTGATGAAGAAGGTCGTGAAGTGCGTGCAACTCGTGATGGAGATTGGTGGGTAGTTTTGGCGCAATGTGATGAATTAAATGTAATCTTTAAAAATGGTTGGGGTTGGAATGGAGATGTAAACCAAACAGAAGAAATAACTGGTATTAAAGAGAATGTTTGTTATCAATTAAAACAAGTAGGTGCACAAAAAGCTACTGCTACTGCGGTTGATTGTCCTGATGTTGAATATACTTTGACTGTAGGCAAAGATTATGTTGAGCTTTTACCTAATGAAGAATATCGTATCAATTTTACATTTACACCTCAGTTTGTCAACGAGATTTATGATGGAGATGATTTAGAATTTATCTCTTCTAATGAAGATGTAGCTATAGTTTCTGATAAAGGTGTAATTACTGCAGTTTCAGAAGGTACTGCTACTATCACTGTTCGCATTAAAGGTTATGAATCTATTAGCGCAGATATTAATGTAACTGTTTTATCCCCTATCGCTAAAGTAGAATTCTACAATGTAGAACTTTATGGTTTCTATAGTGAACGTCAATATCCATTGTCATATATGAGTGGCTCAATTGATGAAAATGGTGATACAGTTTATGCTGAATCTAATGACATCAATGGTGATGGAGAACCAGATTATGTTCGTGAAGCTGTTTTTTACATTGTTGCTAATGGTGTTTATATGAGCCAATATGGTTTGGAAGGTGAAGAAAACTATGTTGTATTTATTCGTTCAGCTTGTCCTTATGATGGTACATACGTTTATCCATTTGGTTTCTATCAATTCTCTGCTGACCCAGATTCATTCTTGGTTGACTACAATGGCGATAGATTTATGAAATGGACTGATGCTGGAGCTTATGCATCTTATACAAATTTCAATCCAACAAGCTACGCTAAATACTTTCATGATGTTTTGTTCTCTAATGGAGAATGGCCAGCAACTCAAGCAGATTATGATGCATTTAAGGAAGAATATGGCTATTGGTATGGCGACTATGATTCATACGTAGGTTATCTTCGTACACCAGAAGGTTCTGAAGCATATGTACAAGAAACAGCAGGTCTTGTTACTGGCGGTATTGGTTTTGCTTATGATTGGGATGAAGAAGGTCCTTATATGCCATTCTTGGATATTGATGTTGAATTCTTCAGTAATTTGAACTTTTATGGTCTTGCTCGTGAACAAGCTAAAGATGAAGGCGGTAATCTTTTGTATTATGATGTAGAAACAGAACAACCAACAACTGTAGATACAGGCGAACCTTATATGACTTATGCAACTGAAGGTGAAGGTGAAGCTGAAACCTGTGTTATGGCACCAACTATTAAACGTCATTTTAGTGTAGGTGATGCTTGTGAATATAAATCAGCTTCTCGTAAAAATGTTCGTAAAGCAGCTCCTTTTCCATTGAAAGGTATTTCAGAAAAACGTATTATGGCTAATACTCTTTTGAATATACCTATGAAAAACATTCTTCTTAAAAGATAAATAAGAGTTTGTTACTATAAAAAATAGCCTGCAAATATGTATTTTGCAGGCTATTTTTTTAAGTGAGAAATTCTTAATTTTCAATTCTTAATTCTCCATTTTGAGAGGTCGGTTCCTCGCATGAGGTCTGCTGCAGGCATGCGTTTTTTGCCTGCAAGTTGCACTTGGTTGAGATGGATGTAACCGTCTTGTACTGCAACTTTTAGGATTTTTTTGCCATCGCAAATGAGTGAGCCTACTGGGTGAGTAGGGGTGCAGAGTTCTTTGCTGACTTCATAGATTTTCATGTTTGTGATATTTCCTTCGGCATCAGTGAGTTCGATCCATGCAGCTGGATATGGGGCGAGACCACGCACGAGGTTGCGTACGGATTCGGCTGTAGTGTTGAAATTGATTCGGCAAGTGTCTTTAAAGATTTTTGGGGCAGGTTTTAGTTCGCCTTCTGGTTGTGGAATTGATGCTACATTGCCAGATTCGATTTGGTTGACTGTTTGGAGTACGAGGTCGGAACCGAGGTACATTAGTTTGTCGTGGACTATGCCGGTATTGTCGTCAGGGGCAATGTCGATTTTTTGTTGTTGGATGATGTTGCCGGTGTCGATTTCGTGTTGAAGGAAGAATGTAGTGATGCCAGTTTCGGTTTCTCCATTGATTACAGCCCAGTTGATAGGTGCAGCACCACGATATTGTGGCAAGAGCGATGCATGAAGGTTGAATGTGCCAAGAGGGGGCATGTTCCATACGATTTCGGGTAGCATGCGGAAAGCTACGACGATTTGTAGGTCGGCTTGATATGAGCGGAGTTCTTCTACGAATTCAGGGTCTTTGAGATTGACAGGTTGGAGGATTGGTAATCCGACGCTGAGGGCGTATTCTTTGACTGGAGAGAATTGGATTTTGTGGCCACGACCGGCAGGTTTGTCGGGCATTGTGACTACGGCAACGATGTTTTTGCCTGCTTCGACTAAGCGGCGTAGAGGTTCTACGGCGAAGTCAGGGGTTCCCATGTAGATTATTTTCATATTATATTTTTTAGTAGTTAGTAGCGAGTAACGAGAGATAGTAGTCGCTATAGATGTTATAGTTACTATAGATGTTATAGTCTCTATAGATGCTATAGTATTTACAATATTTTAATTCTCAATTCTCAATTCTCAATTCTCAACTCTTACATCAGCACCCCACATGAGTTTTGTTTTGAGTGTGCTGAGGAATGAGTGACCTTCGAGGCGGATGATGCGTATGGTATAGTCGGCTTTTGATATTGATATTGTGGTGGAGTCGGGCATTGTGATGCTTCGACCATCGATAGATGCGAGGAATGAGTGGCTACGAGATGATACTTTTAGGTCGATGCGCCAGTCGTCGGGGATGATGAGTGGGCGGACATTTAGTGAGTGAGATGCAACGGGCGCAATGATGAGGTTGTGGTTCTCGGGCATCATGATTGGTCCGCCTACGCTGAGTGAGTAAGCGGTTGAGCCTGTTGGAGTAGAGACTAATAAGCCGTCGGCTTGGTAGGTGTGGAGAGGTTCACCATTGAGTTGTACGTCGATAGAAATCATTGACGAGAGGTCTTGTTTTAGGACCGCTATTTCGTTGAGTGAGAAATCGATGATAGAGGAATCGTTTTTTATTTCGGCACGGAGGACCATGCGGTCTTCGATTCGGTATTTGTGGTTGAGTATTATGTCGTCGAGGTTGTTGAGTTCGTGGGCTTGTACGTCGGTGAGAAATCCGAGGCGACCGAGATTGATGCCGAGAATAGGAATTTGGCGATTGCCGATACGGTTGGCAGTAGCAAGCAAAGTGCCATCGCCGCCAAGACTGATTGCGACGTCGCCAGATAAATCATCGTCGAAAGTGTCGAAAGAGGAGATATCGAGTAGTTCGGATTTATTGATTTGGTCTGCAAATTCTTTGTCGAAAAGGATAGTTGCACCACGCTCTTTTAAGTTGAAAAATAAGTCTTTAACAGAGTCGATAAACTTTAGTTTATATTTATTTCCGAATACTAAAATTTGCATATTTTGAATAATTTGAAAGTTGAACGTTGAAATTTGAAAGTTGTTTGTGTTGTATTTTGTAGTGTGAATTTTTTTTTGTACTTTTGTAGTCAATTTGAGAAGACCCTTTAAGTGCAAAGTTACAAATAAAAATTGATATATAAAAACTATGACACAACTAAGTGTAAACGTAAATAAAATAGCAACGATACGTAATGCTCGAGGAGGTAATAACCCTGATGTGTTGAAGGTAGCGTTGGATTGTGAGAAGTTTGGTGCTCAGGGTATTACGGTGCATCCACGACCAGATGAACGCCATATTACAGGACAAGATGTTTTGGATTTGAAGCCTGCATTGACAACAGAATTTAATATAGAAGGTAATCCAGATGCGAGGTTTATTGACTTGGTTAGCAGAGTGAAACCCGCACAGGTTACGTTGGTGCCAGATGCTCCAGGAGTGTTGACTTCGAATGCTGGATGGGATTGTATTGCGAATTTTGAGCATTTGAAAGGACTTGTTGATTTGTTTAAATCGCAAGGTATCAGAGTTTCGATATTTGTTGGTACTGATATTGAAAATATTAAGGCAGCGGCTCGTACGGGTGCGGATAGAATAGAGCTTTATACAGAGCCATACGCAGCGCAATATCATCAAGACCGTGAGGCCGCAGTGGCTCCATACGTGCATGCAGCAGTTGCGGCACATGAATTGGGCTTGGGTATCAATGCAGGTCATGACTTGGATTTGCATAACTTGGCTTATTTTCATGAGTGTGTGCCTTATTTGGATGAGGTGTCGATTGGTCATGCGTTGATTTGCGATGCTCTTTATCTTGGTTTAGAAGAGACGATCAAAAGATATGTAGACTGTTTGAAATAAAATTAAAAGAATTTCGTTATTTAATTAAATAATAAACTAATGAGAAGGTTATGTTTTTTTTAATTCCTAACTCCTCATTCCTAATTCCTCATTTATAAAATTATGTTACTTTTACAAGAAACACAAATGGTGGCAACGATGGCTACCGACACATTGAATGCTATGGCTCCGATGGTTGAAGAGCCTGCAAAACTTAATTTTTTTGAAATGTGCCTCAAAGGCGGTTGGATTATGATTCCGCTTGCGTTGATGCTCATTTTTGCTATTTATATTTTTATTGAGCGTTTGATTGTTACACGTCAGGCTTCGAAAGAGGATGCTACGTTTATGAATCGTATTAAAGATTATATCTATGATGGTAAACTTGATGCAGCGTTGAAACTTTGTCGTGATACTAAATCGCCATCGGCACGAATGATTGAGAAGGGTATTTCGCGTCTTGGTCGTCCAATGTCGGACGTATTGGTGGCAATTGAGAATGTGGGTAATATCGAAATTGCAAAACTCGAAAAAGGACTTTCGTTGTTGGCTACTATCTCGGGTGGTGCTCCGATGTTAGGATTCTTGGGTACTGTAATGGGTATGGTGCAAGCATTCTTCGAAATGGAACAAGCAGGTGGTAACACAATCAACCTTAGCCAATTGTCAGGTGGTATTTATACAGCGATGGTTACTACAGTGGCAGGTCTTATTGTGGGTGTATGTGCTTATTTTGCATATAACTATCTTGTAGGTCGAGTGAATGAAGTGATGCGTCGTCTTGAGATGCGTAGTATGGAATTCCTCGATTTGCTTAACGAACCAGCAGCAGGAAAATAATTAATGCACAATTCATAATTCATAATGCATAATTAGCCATTCGGATTCAATTATGAATTATGAATTATGAATTATGAATTGAAAAAGTTATGGCTTTAAAGAAATCAAATAAAATAGATTCTTCATTTTCGATGTCGTCGATGACCGACATTATATTCTTGTTGTTGCTATTCTTTATGATAGCATCAACGATGTCGGCACCGAATGATATGAAAGTGAATTTGCCTCAAACGGCGGCAAAGACTGCGACTAAGGCAAATATTGTGAAAATTGGTATTACTGCAGAAGGCGAATATAGTATTGCGGATAACGGTTCTAAACCACGTGCGGTGCATTTTGAAGAGATAGAACCATATCTTCAAACAGTGTATGTAGCTGATTCAACTACATACGTGGCATTGCATGCAGATGAATTGGTGCCTTATCGTGAAATAGTGAAAATACTTGATATAGCTAATGAAAATCGCCTTAAATTGGTGATAGCTACAAAAGTGAAGGAATAATGCAGTTTAAAAAATCAGAAATACAATCGGCTATTGCCACTACTATAATCTGTATCATTATCTTGTTGATACTGATATTCTGCGGAATGACAGCACACAAGAATGAGATGGATGAGGGGGTGATGGTGTCGTTGGGTTATGCAGAGGATGGTTTTGGTGAGAGTATGCCTAATCCTACTCCGGCACCAGAGGCTGCACCTGTGCCTACGCCAACTCCTCAGTCTGCAGCTCCAGAGGTATCTCAACCATCGGAAGAAGATTTGATGACACAGGAAGACCCATCGGTGGCACTTGAGGCTGAAAAAAAACGCAAAGAGGCTGAAGAAGAGGCTCGTCGTCGTGCAGAAGAGGAGCGTATTGCTCGTGAGAAAGCTGAGCAAGAACGAATTGCGCGCGAAAAGGCTGAAGAAGCAGCTCGTATCAAAGCAGAACAAGAGGCTAAACGTAATCAGGCAAGTAGTCTTGCTGGTTCGGCATTCCAGAATATGGGTAAAGGTCAAGGTCAGACTAAAGGCGAAACCCAACAGGGTAACCCTGCAGGACAGGGATCGCAAGGCGGTCACTCTTGGTCGCTCAATGGACGTGATTTGTTGAGTAAATTGGCTCAACCATCATATCAAGGAAATGAGGAGGGGCGTATTGTGGTGGAGATTCGTGTGGATGCTTCGGGTAATGTGATTTCTGCTGCAGTAACAAAAGGAACTACAATTACAAATGAGGCGTTGCGTAATGCTGCGCTTACGGCTGCTAAGAAAAATAAATTCTCAACAGGTGGAGGAGTGGCAATTGGTACAATTACGTATAATTTTAGATTAAATTAATTGAATTTGAAAGTTGATTTTTTTTATACATGTTCTTTATATATTTCAACTTTCAACTGTCGATTTTCAACTTATTATATTATGGTTTATTTATTTTTAGGTACTGGCTTCGAAGAGGTAGAAGCGGTAGCAACAATTGATGTTTTGCGTCGTGCAGAGGTTGAACTTACTACTGTGTCGGTAATGGCAGAACGAGTAGTAGAAGGTGCTCATGGAGTGCGTATCGAAGCAGATAAAATGTTTGATGAAGTAGATTTGTCGAAAGCCGAGATGCTTATACTTCCAGGTGGTATGCCAGGTACGTTGAACCTTGGTGCTCATGACGGTTTAGTGACATCACTTTACGAACAAAATAAACGTGGAGGTTGGATTGCTGCGATTTGTGCGGCGCCATCTATACTTGGTAAAATGCACCTTTTGCGTAATCGTGAGGCTGTGTGTTATCCAGGATTTGAAGACCAATTGGAAGAGGCATTTGTATCGCAAGAACGTGTGATGGTGTCGGGTAATATAGTTACTTCAAAAGGTCCTGGTTGCACTATCGAATTTGCTCTTCAACTTGCAACAATCCTCAAAGGTGAAGATGTAGCTAAAGCAGTAGCAGATGGGATGCTTGTTGTTCGATAAAGATTTATTTGTACATCTATATAGAGGTTGATTTTCAAATCGAGAATCAACCTTTTTTGTAATTATAATTATAGATCAGTTAATCTTTATTTATAATATAGCATAAAAAAAGACCCAAATTATAAATTTGAGTCTTTTTTGTGGGCGTTGACGGATTCGAACCGCCGACCCTCTGCTTGTAAGGCAGATGCTCTGAACCAGCTGAGCTAAACGCCCCTTTTTTTTAATTCATAATTCATAATTACCATTCGGATTATAAACTATAATTATAAATTAAATTGAGGGATATGTATTTGTTGGTGGGCGTTGACGGATTCGAACCGCCGACCCTCTGCTTGTAAGGCAGATGCTCTGAACCAGCTGAGCTAAACGCCCCTTTTTTCAATTCATAATTCATAATTCATAATTCATAATTACCATTCGGATTATAAATTATAATTATAAACTAAATTGAGGGATATGTATTTGTTGGTGGGCGTTGACGGATTCGAACCGCCGACCCTCTGCTTGTAAGGCAGATGCTCTGAACCAGCTGAGCTAAACGCCCTTTTCCTTTTCAGAAAAGCGATGCAAAGTTACAACTTTTTTTTGAATTGACAAAATTTATATTCAAAAAAAAGTTATAAAATTTCGGCAACAGTAAAATTGCTACCTCCTACAAAGATTAAATCGCCATCTGAATAATCTGATTTTGCTTGTTCAAATGCTTGTTTTATAGTAGGATAGGCGTTGCCTTGTAGCCCGTATATAGATGCTTGTTTTTGTAGTTCGATTTCGTTGAGTGCACGTGGCATTTGTGCTTTTGTAAAGTAATAAATGGCGTTTTTAGGTAGTAAAGAGAGTACTTTGTCTATCTTTTTGTCGCTTACCATGCCTATAATTATTCGTAAATTGGTGTAGTTTTCGTGTAAAAGTTGGTTTGCGACGAATTGTATTCCTGCTTCGTTGTGGCCTGTGTCGCAAATTATGCGTGGATTTTCGGATAGTAGTTGCCAGCGGCCCATAATGCCTGTAAGACGGCAAACATTTGCAAAGCCTTCTGTAATTGCTTTGTCTGGTATCTTGAAGTGATTTTGTTTGCGTAGTTCGCGAATGGCGGTGAGTACGGTGCGACGGTTACGGTCTTGATAATAGCCTTTCATTTCGCAGTCGGGGAGTTCGGTGTCAGCCATTTCATCAGAGGCAAAATATATTGGGGAGTTTTCTTTTGTTGCTTTGTCGATGAATATTTGAGCTACCTCGGGTTGTCGTTCGCCTATAATGGCAGGGATATTGGATTTGATGATGCCGGCTTTTTCGTGGGCTATTTCGGGGCGTGTTGCTCCGAGTAGGTCGGTATGATCGATGCTGATATTGGTGATTATACTGATTTCGGGGGTTATGATATTGGTGCAATCGAGGCGTCCGCCAAGACCTACTTCGATGACTGCTACATCGATATTTTGCTGAGCGAAATAGCGGAATGCCATTGATGTGGTGATTTCGAAGAAAGATGGTTGGAGTTCGGCGATGAGGGGTTGGGCTAATTCGACGAATTCGCATACAGCTTCTTCGCTAATCATTTCACCGTTGATGCGAATGCGTTCGCGGAAGTCTTTGAGGTGGGGAGAGGTGTAGAGTCCTACTTTATAGCCTGATTGTTGTAATACGGCCGCCATAAGATGAGAGCAACTGCCTTTTCCGTTTGTACCTGCGACGTGAATGGTACGGAATTTGCGGTGTGGATGTTGAAATATGCGGTCTAATTCGTGGGTTGTTTCAAGTCCAGTTTTATATGCTTTTTTGCCTATGTTTTGAAACATAGGAGCTTGATTATAAAGTATTTCGATAGCGTCTCTGTAATTCATAATTCATAATTCATAATTCATAATTAAGAAATTAAAGTTTTTTATAAAACTTTTGTGCAAATGTAATATTTTTTTTGTAACTTTACAAGCAAATTAATAGAGTTTTTAATAAAACAACTACTAACTGGTAACGACTAACTAGTAACTAAATCAAATATTATGGGAGCAAAGAAGAATTTTATTTTGGACACAAATGTTGTGCTTCATGATTTTAAGGCAATTTATAACTTTGAGGAGAATGACATTTATTTGCCAATGGTTGTGCTTGAGGAGTTGGATAAATTTAAGAAAGGTAATGACCAAATCAATTTTAATGCCCGACAGTTTGCTCGTGAGTTGGATGAAGTGGTTGAGAATAAGGATTTTGTGACTAAAGGTGCATCGCTTGGCGAGGGTAAGGGGCGACTTTATATTTTGCCTACGAATGAGTGGCCAGAAGAGTTGAATCAGACGTTTACGGAGCGTACGCCTGACCATTATATTTTGGGTGCTACGATTGCGGTGGGGAAAAGAGATTCGAAAAAGAAGGCTATACTTGTGACTAAAGATGTGAATTTGAGGATGAAGGCTCGCGCAGTGGGATGTTTGGTAGAGGATTATATTACGGATAAGGTGGCGAGTGTTGATATGTTTGAAAAAGATTATGAGACTTTTGAAAATATTGAGCCTGAATTGATTGATAAGTTGTATGCAGAGAAAGGAGGATTGGATGCTGATAATTTTAATTTTCAGCATGATATAGTGGCTAATGAGTGTTTTGTGTTGAAGAGTAATAGGGCGAGTGTGTTGGCACGACATGTGGCGAGTGAGGGTGTGATAAGGAGGGTGAATAAGTCGAGAAATTTTGGTATTGAGCCACGTAATGCAGAGCAGGCTTTTGCGATGGATGTACTACTTGATCCTGAGATACAGTTGATTGCGTTGACTGGTCGTGCTGGTACGGGTAAGACCTTGTTGGCATTGGCGGCGGCACTGGCTCAGCATGAGGATTATGAGCAGGTGATGTTGGCGCGTCCGATTGTAGCGATGTCGAATAAGGATTTGGGTGCTTTGCCTGGTGATGCACAGGAGAAGGTGGCTCCGTATATGCAACCGTTGTTTGATAATTTGAATGTGATAAAGCATGCGTTGTCGTACACAGGCAAGGAGGTACATGAGATTGATGTGATGCAACAGAATGGGCAGTTGGTAATTGAGGCGTTGGCATATATTCGAGGTAGGAGTTTGAGTAACACTTATTTTATTATAGATGAGGCGCAGAATTTGACTCCTCATGAGATAAAGACAATTATTACTCGTGCGGGAGAGGGAACGAAGATTGTGTTTACGGGAGATATTCATCAGATTGATCAGCCATATTTGGATATGCAGTCGAATGGGTTGGTTTATATGATTGATAAGATGAAGGGTCAGGATATTTTTGCTCATGTGAATTTGGTGAAAGGAGAAAGAAGTGAGTTGTCGGAGTTGGCGAGTAAATTGCAGTAATTAATTCATAATTCTTAATTCATAATTCATATTTTTTTTGTAACTTTGCAAGTTAATTATATTTAGCAAATCTAGTCAACCTAGATAACCTAGAAATGAATAAAATAAACAACTAATAACTTAAGAAAATGTTAGACATTCAAAAAAAGATGAGCAATGGTTTTTATGCTCTTCTCAGTTTGCCGGCAACAGCTATGGGCTTTGCTTTGTCTGTTCAGATTTCGGCGTTGAGCTGGATTCTATCGACTAAATATGGTCTTGATATTCATGAAATTGGTATAGTTTGGGCAGCTGGTCCGATTGCTGGTATCATTGCGCAACCTATCGTAGGTCTTGTGAGTGACAAGATGTGGTTTATGGGCGGTCGTCGTCGTCCTTGGATTTTGTTGGGTGGTATATTGACAGGTTTGATGCTTTTGGCTTTGCCTAACCTTGGTATTATTCAGAAGATGATTATGGGTGGCGAAGGAGCTGAGGGTTTGTTGGCTATTGCGGTGGCAGTGGCTTTGACACTTGACTTGAGTATCAACGTAAGTTTTAACCCTACTCGTTCGTTGGTGTCGGATTGTTCACCAATGGCGGAACGCTCGAAAGCATACACTTGGATGCAAACCGTGTCGGGTACATTCGGTGTTATGGCGTATTTGATTGCTACGTTCTTGGGCAATGAGGTGCTTATTTATGTGGGTGTTGTTATTGCATTGGTTTTCACATTGATACCTTCGTTTATGATTGAGGAGCCTCGTGAATTAGAGGTGCCAGAGGAGGCGAAAGGTGTAGAATCGAAGACTTCATTTAAAGATATGAATAATGCGATTTTGCCACTTTATGGTTTCTTGTTGTATGGTATTTATGTGATTGTGGCTAAATTGTTTGGTTTGGAGGATACTTCGAGTGTTAATATTTTTGGTTGGTTCACGCTTAGCACTGTGGAGTTGGCATGTGTGATTGTAGAGCTTATTGCTATTGCGCTTGTGCTTTTCAACGTATTTAGAGTAAAAGAAAATACTCACGAATTTCAGAAAATATTGCTTGCGCACTCATTTACTTGGTGGGGTGTTCAAACTATGAACATCTATATGTTCTTTTATGTTTCGACTCAAATCATTGGTTTGGCAGCAGGTAAACCTATGGAACAAACTAACTCGATGGCATTCCTTACTCGTGACTTGATTGGTGCGATTTTGCCAGTGTTGGTGTTGAATGTAGTGGCAAATAAGATTGGTGCTACACGTACACACACATGGTCGATTTTGTTGATGGCTTTGGGTTACGCAATCATAGCAATGTTTGGTTCTAATATTGTGATATTCTTTGTGGCACTTGCTATTGTGGGTATTGGTTGGGCTTCGTTGGTGTCGTTGCCATTTGCAATTATGAGTGAGAAAGTTGACCAAACAAAGATGGGACTTTATATGGGTATTTTCAACCTTTCGGTTGTATTGCCTCAATTGGTTGCCAGCTTCAAGATGGGTGAAGTGGTTAATAATGCGCCTGATAAGTCAATTATATTTGTGATTTGTGCTGTATGTTTGGCTATTTCGGGTGTGCTTTGGTTTGCTGTTAAGAATGAAAAATAATAAATTTAGTAATAATTAAAATTAAACTCTTTTATGAAAAAAAATCTTTTTTTTGTGATGGCTTTTATTGCTATCGTAACTTTTTTGGTTTCGTGTGAATCAAGAACTGTTGGACCTGATGAACCAGGATCAACTGATACTATCCCTACTGATTCTTTGGTAGCAGATACTATTTCTAATAGAATGATTACATTTGAGGATTTTGACTATTGTGTAGGTGGTCAGTTTTATAAGGTTTCGGACAATGGTAAATATGTAGTTGGTGCATCAGAAAAGTCTTTTGCTGCCTATGTTTATTTAGTAGAAAAAGATTCTATATTCTGTCTTAATCCAGAGTGGGAAGATGCATCACCATATGCATACCTTGTGAGTGCAACTGCTTTTGATGTTTCGGACGCAGGTATTGTTGTTGGTCAATATGCTTTTGATGATACTTATCGTCGTCCTGCAATATATAATATCAATGCAGGTGTATGGTCAGAATTGCCACTTCCAGAGGGTACAAAAGGTTCTATTACAGACGATGGTTCGCTATATGGAGAGGCTACATCTATTTCTGCTGATGGTAAGTTTATTTCAGGTTATATAATTTCGTATATGGATAATGGTAGTCGTCGTAATGTAGTTTGTGTGTGGAAAAGAACAAATGATGATGAGTTAAATCCAACATATAAACTTCAATTGCCAATAGATACAGAAGCAGCTAAAATTCACTGTAATGGAGATTGGTCATGGCATATGTCGAATGATGGTCGTTGGTTAGGTGGTGTTACATCTGCTAATTCTGGTGGTTTTAATGTTGGTATTTGGGAAAATAAGGGTGAAGGTTCGTTATTGGAACGCACATTACTTATTGGTAAAGAGGATTGGATTCGTACTGAAGATGACAATGAAGATGGTATTATTGATGATAACGATGGTGGTGATAATACTATTGTTCAGTATGATTGGAATGGTTACGTATCATGTATTTCACCAAGTGGTGAATGGATTGTGGGTTATCATAATTATAATGGTATAGGTATTATTCCTGATGATGAGGCAGAAACAGGTGTTAAATCTTATTCAAATGTAGGTTTCCGTTATAATACAAAGACAAAAGAATTGGAAGATTCACTTCAAACATTGCCAACTGTTGTATTTGATGATGGTTCGATGATTTATTCTGATGGTGCTACATCAATGGTTAATGGTGCGTCAATTGATAATAAGGTGCAATGTGGTACGTATGTTGTTGAGGTTGAAAATTTAGGTATAATAAATTTGCCATTTATTAAAATTGCAGATAAATAAAAAATATATTAGAAAGAGGATGCTGAACTTAGCGTTCTCTTTTTTGTATGATGACAATAACAATATTCTATTAAGAAAATATTTAAATAGTTGATTTTTAATATTTTAATTAATGATTTTTAATGTAAAATGGCTAAATGACTGATATTTAGTAATTTTATAGTGCCTATCAAAATACTATGAAGATATTAGATTCACATAGTTAATATACTGAAATTTGCAAAAATGTTATTAGAAAAAGTACCGCAAAGTTAAACAAACTACAAAAATCAAAATATAATGTCGATATCTCAACTTAAAACATTGATGAGTAGCACTTATATCATACAAAGATTTTTTTATGCGTCTGGATTTAAACTTAACAAGCATTTAAATATAAAGCAAATTAAATTTTTTTTGACTTTAAGGGAATTACAGTTTAATAATAAATCTATTTTTTAACGACCTATTGATTAAATCTATGTTGAAAAAATTATTTGGATTTGATTCTACAAAAACAACTATTCGTACTGAGATTTTGGCAGGTGTGACCACTTTCCTTACGATGTCCTACATTCTTGCGGTCAATCCTGCAATGTTCAAACTCTTAGATGGTATGCCTGAAGGCTCTGTTTTCACATCTACTGCTTTAGCTGCAATCGTAGGCTGTTTGGTTATGGCTTTTTGGGGTAAATTGCCTTTCGGTCTAGCTCCAGGTATGGGCTTGAATGCTTTTTTTGTCTATACCGTATGTATTGGTATGGGCTATTCTTGGCAATTCGCTCTCACTGCCGTATTTATTGAGGGTTTAATATTTATATTGCTCACAATCACCAATGTGCGTGAAGCAATCGTCAATGCTATACCCGTCAATCTGCGCTATGCCGTAGGTTCTGGTATTGGACTTTTCATCGCATTTATCGGTTTGCAAAATGCTGGCGTAATTGTTAATAGCGATGCCACACTTGTCGTGCTTGGCGATATTACCTCTGGCTCGGCTCTCTTGGCTATGATTGGTCTTATCGTTACAGGAGTCCTTTATTTGAAAAACGTGAAAGGAGCTTTACTATTGGGTATTCTTATTACTACTGTGATAGGTATTCCAATGGGTATTACTGACTTCAAAGGTATTTTATCTCATCCTCAATCTATTGAACCTATATTCTGTCAATTTGAGTGGGGACACATTTGGTCGCTTGATATGCTTGTTGTCGTGTTTACATTCTTGTTTATTGATATGTTCGACACCGTAGGTACTTTGATAGGAGTCTGTACAAAAGCCAAAATGGTAGATAAAAATGGCAATATCGACCGTTTGAACGAAACCTTTATGGCAGATGCTATTGCTACTACCGTAGGGGCATGTTTAGGTACTTCTACTACAACGATATACGTTGAAAGTGCTTCTGGCGTAGCACAAGGTGGTCGTTCTGGTCTTACTGCTTTTGTCATAGCATGTTGTTTTGCAATAGCATTATTCTTCTCGCCTTTATTCTTGTCTATTCCTGCTGCTGCTACAGCTCCTGTGCTCATTATTGTAGGTTTGATGATGCTCGAACCTGTGAAAAATATCGAATTTAATGATTTTTCAGAGGGCATTCCTGCATTTGTTTGCATTATAATGATGCCATTGGCATACTCTATTTCTGATGGTATTTTGATTGGTATGATTTGTTATACGATATTCAATCTTTTCTGTGGTAACTTTAAAAAACTCACTCCTACAATGATTATTCTTGCTACATTATTTATTCTTAAATATGTATTTATTTAGTTGATTGATTATAATATCATTGCAATTAGATATATGTAAAAAAAGATTTGTATATATAGTGTTAAATAGAAAAAGCATCGCTCAATCTGAGCGATGCTTTTTTTGTTTATAGAAACTTATGAATTATTTTTCCATTAAGATTTCCATGATTGTTTTAGCTGATTTAGCAACTGGAGAACCAGGACCAAAGATAGCTGCAACACCTGCTTTATACAAGAAGTCATAGTCTTGTGCAGGGATAACACCACCAGCGATAACGATGATATCTTCACGACCAAGTTTTTTGAGTTCTTCGATTACTTGTGGCACAAGAGTTTTGTGACCAGCAGCAAGTGAAGAA
>JAZOMI010000076.1:0-3297 GCA_045653825.1 Candidatus Aphodosoma sp.
GGTGCACGCACCTTTGCTCAAGAGTTCAACCTCCCTATCGTCGGCATCCCTGGCACTATCGACAACGACCTCTGGGGCACCGACTCCACTGTTGGCTACGACACTGCCCTCAACACCATCATGGAGTGCATCGACAAAATCCGCGACACTGCCACCTCTCACGAACGCCTCTTCTTTGTCGAAGTGATGGGTCGCGACGCAGGCTTCCTCGCCCTCAACTCTGCCATAGCATCTGGCTCCGAAGCAGCCATCATACCCGAAAAAGAGACCTCGGTTGCCCAACTCGACGAACTCATCAACAACGGCTTCCGCAAGTCTAAAAACAGCAGTATCGTCATCGTTGCCGAAGGCGGTGGTGGTGCACAAGCCATGGCCGACCGCATCCATCAGCAATATCCCGAATACGACATCCGCGTCTCTATCCTCGGTCACCTCCAACGCGGTGGCTCCCCTACTGCCTACGACCGCATCCTCGCCTCTCGCATGGGCGTCGCTGCCATCGAAGCCCTCATGGACGAACAACGCTCTATCATGATAGGCATCGTCAACGACCAAATCGTCCACGTACCTTTCTCTAAAGCAATAAAAGACGACAAACAAGTCAACATGGAAAAGGTCAACGCTCTCCAAATTTTGTCAATTTAACACTAAAAAATTGCAATTCCCGAATTTTTCACAATAGAGACGCAGCATATTGCGTCTCTTTTTTGCATTAAATAGCCCAAAAAACATGTTATACAACATAAATTACTACAAAAAGCAACACTATAACACACTGACTGTCAATAATAAGTAAAATTTATATAAAAATAATAGCCAAATATTTTGCTATTTTCAAAAAAAGTCGTACCTTTGCATCACGAAAACATCGCGGAGTGGAGCAGTGGTAGCTCGTCGGGCTCATAACCCGAAGGTCGTAGGTTCGAGTCCTGCCTCCGCAACTAAGAATAAAAGGAGATGCACATTTTTGTTGCATCTCTTTTTTTATTTTCTTTTTTATGGTTAGAGAGGGGCTTTTTTGTTTGGATATGATAGAATAAATGTGTAGATTTGCATTGTTATTTTTTTAATATTTTATGTTATGAGAATAAAGGGATTATATTTGTTAGCAATGTTGGTGTGTATGGTTGGGGAGTTGGTGGCACAACCGATATTGGTTGGTCATCGTGGGAGTTATTGGGGTGTTGAGAATACTGCCGAGGCGTTTATAAATGGTGCGCTTAAGGGTTACCAATATCTTGAGTGCGATATTAAAGTGGCTGGCGATGGTACTATTGTGCTTACTCATGATGATACGACTGAGAGATTGGGTGGTTCGCTCACTATCAATAAGGCGACATTGGAAGAATTGAAGGCTGAGACTTTGACTCAGACTCGTGGTGGTGTGAAATATACGGGAAAAATGTGTACTTTGGCTGAGTATCTTGATATTTGTGCTGAATATGGTGTCCGTCCTGTAATTGAATTGAAATGGGCTACAGGCATAGATAATAATGACTATTCTGGAATTCCCTCATTAGTAAAATTGATTGAAGATAAAGGTTTTAGAAACAAATGCGTGATATTGACTTCAATGAAGCCTTGTTTAGAATATATCAGAACAAACTACCCCGACATAAATTTACAATTTTTAATTCGCACTTATACACCAGAACATTTAAAATGGTGCAAAAAATGGAAAATTGACGCAGACATTCATCATACCTCTGTAACAAAAAAGGTTGTAAATAAATATCATAAAAATAGACTTAAAGTGAATGTTTGGACTGTAAACAGCGACTCTCTATACAACAATTTAACAAAAATGGGGTGCGATTTTATAACAACAGATTATTTAAAACAATAAAACGAACGAGATTACTTTACAAAATGTAATCTCGTTTTTTATATCTAAATATTCACGCAATAACACGTTTTAAATTCTAACCTACACCGAGGTCGGTGTTATCAAGTAGAATTTCGAGGTGAGGGTTCTCTTTGATTGTGGGATAAAGGTCGTGAATAAACCATTCGACAAGGGCTGTATCACGCTTGATAGATGTAGTATTATTGCAAAAAACATTGACAGAAAAATATTCAAAATATTGTTCGGAAAGTTGAATATCGCGAATGATATGCTCACGAGTTTCGCCTTCGGTACAACACAAAAGGCATACGCCTTGAAAATATTTCGCCACATCTTCAGCGGTTACATTGGCTGGCACGCCTTTGTTCCATTTTGTGCGTAAATCAGGGTCAAAAGTCTCTATACCACAACGAAATTTTATAGTATAGAGCAAGGAATAAGGAGTAGGGAACAAGGATAATATCCGCAATCTAAACTCTTCAAGGCGGTGACGATACATCCAATGGGCTTCAAACCAAAGAGTATGAATTTTTTTCTCAACTACTATGCGCTGAATAAGTGCAATAGTTTGGTCATCTAATTCAAAACAAGAACCTGAATTAATTATATCTAAAACTCCATATTGCCCTGTTACTTGTTCAAGCACTTTTCGATTGATTTCAAAAGGATTATCACTCACATCTGTGTGATAATCGCAGAAAGCACATCTCCCCCATCGACAACCAGTGCCCTGCAAAAGTACAAATTCACGAGGAAATTTATCGTGAATAACAGAATATCTCTCCATAAATCAATCAATTGTAATACCTACCCTGCCAAATTTATACTTAATCCAACGAATAACAGCGTATGCCATAGGCGTTCCAAAAACTACCTCAATACTAAGTTTCATGCAGTATTGGAAAAGTATCATCATAAGGAGGTCGTGAGTAGATACTACACCCAAAAATGCAATAAGCACAAAAGGCAATGTATCAAAAAGATAACCGATGACTGAACTTGCTATCGTACGAAACCACAACCAACGCCCTGCGGTAAGAATTTTGATTCGTTCCATAAGCCATGCGTTAGACAATTCGCCAAGCAAGAAACCTGTAAGCGAGGCTATTACAATACGCGGAACATACGAGAATACGCTATTATATGCCACAGCTTCAGCCTGCAAATAATCTGGCGATGGGAGCCATACACCGATTTGGGTACAAACCACCATGATTATATTGCACACAAATGTAAGCCAAATAATCTTTTTGGATGTGCGATAGCCCCATATTTCAGTCAGCACATCGCCAAGCATATAAGCAAAAGGAAAAGTTATAGTACCAGCGTCGAAATAGAACCAACCGGCAATGCTAATCACCTTCACTGCCATAATGTTCGACACCAAATAGAGAGTAACGAAAAGAGCCGTCACCGCCATCAAAGGCATAGTGCTCTCTCGTCGGTTTTTT
>JAZOMI010000077.1:0-25103 GCA_045653825.1 Candidatus Aphodosoma sp.
GTACCAGTGTGGGGGACCTTCCTCTCAGAACCCCTAATGATCGTCGCCTTGGTGAGCCGTTACCTCACCAACTAGCTAATCATGCGCATGCCTATCCATAATCGATAAATCTTTAATTACTAAAAGATGCCTTAAAGTAATGCCATCGGGTATTAGTCCGAATTTCTCCGGGTTATCCCCGATTTATGGGTAAGTTGCATACGTGTTACACACCCGTGCGCCGGTCGCCATCAAACAAAGCAAGCTTTGTTCATGCTGCCCCTCGACTTGCATGTGTTAAGCCTATCGCTAGCGTTCATCCTGAGCCAGGATCAAACTCTTCATTGTACATTTATTTTTTTTCGTTTGCTCCCTAAACTCAAGCGTTTTTATTGTAGTTAATTTTTGACGGTGGTATTTTATTTACCTTGTACTTATACTACATTTTTGTTGTTTCAGATATTCAAAGAAACACTGTCTTTTCATTCAGTGGCAACCTCTCTCGATTGCGGATGCAAAGTTACAACAATTTTCGAAACCACCAAAATATTTGCAATAAAAAATCACAATATTTTTTTCTTTTTGTTGATTATCAGCAGAATAAATTTTTAATAATTTTCAAAATACATGTTATACAACATAAAATTTTATATTTTTGCATTGTTTTTGGTGGTTTTTGATAACAAAAAAACCTGCCGTTTGGCAGATTTTTTCGCATTTCTATGATTTTTGTGTGATTTTTCACTCACTTCAGCCATATCCTATAGCCCCATATCGACCATCGACTATTGACTGTTGACTATCGACTGTTGACCTTAATAACAATAAATCACACAACTCCAAGGTTTGATTTTCATTCTATCCAACGTAGAGTCGATTGTGTCGTTGAGCGTAACCACCGATTTTGGCTCTTGCGCAGGGAGTATCTTATCAAGAGATATCACACGCGACTCGTTCGAGAAGTTAAAGAAACTATACACCTCATTACCCTCAACTGCACGACGACAAGCAAATATTTTTTCGATACCTTCAGGCATTTCGATACGTTCGAGTTTGCCTCCAAGTTCGTTGCTAAACAATGCTGGGTTGTCGGCACGCATAGCGTTTGCCATTTTATAGAAATCCTCGAATGTGTTAGCTGGGTCGTATTCGAGAGTATCTTTGTCGAAGAAACGGAGGCGACGCACGTTGGCAAACTCCTGACCTGTGTATGTCAACGGCATACCTGGCGCAATATAAGTGAACATGGCCATAGCTTTGGCTGCATTACCCATACGCTCAAATTCGGTACCTGCCCATGAGTTTTCGTCGTGATTAGATGTGAAATTCATACGAATAGCAGATGCAGGATAGACAGTATCGGCTTTTGCAAAATATGCCCAAAGGTCTTCGATGCCTTTTTCTTGTTTTGCCACAGCATTCATCAAGTGGTGGAATTCCCAACCATAATACATATTAAATGCTTTTTGAGTAAGGTCAAGGTTTTCCGATTCGCAGAGAGTGAACATAGCAGGATGTTTCACGCGCAATGAGTCGAATGCATACTCCCAAAAGTCAGTAGGAATTTCGTGAGCCACGTCGCAACGGAAACCATCCACGCCAATAGTATCCATCCACCATTCGAGCGAACGGAACATAGCGTCGCGCATCGCTTGATTGTCGTAGTTGAGTTCGGCGATGTCGTACCAATCATAGTTTACCACCAAGTTGCCTAACGAGTCGCGCATATGCCAACCCTCGTTCAATGTCCAAGCGTGGTCAGGCGCAGTGTGGTTAGCCACCCAGTCGAGAATAACTTTCATACCCAACTCATGCGCTTTATTCAAAAACGAAGCAAAATCTTCGCGAGTACCAAATTCAGGATTGAAAGCACAATAATCCTTGATTGCATAATAACTACCCAATCCACCTTTGCGCTCCAATTCGCCAATAGGTTGGATAGGCATAATCTAAATAATATCATAACCCAACTCAGCCAAACGAGACAACTCAGCCTCTGCCGCTACAAATGTACCTTCAGGCGTAAACTGACGAGTATTCAATTCATAAATCGAAGCATTATAAGCATAACAAGGATGCTCGTGCGTGCACTCCTTTTTCGAAGTACAAGCCACCATAGCAGCAACAACTGCCAAAAACAAAAACAATTTTTTCATAATATTTAGTATTATATATTGTCTACAGTCAACGGTCTACGGTCTACAGTCAACAGATATCACTCCTCATTCCTAATTCCTAATTCCTAATTCCTAATTCCTCATTTTCCCTCTGCAAAGTTATAATTTTTTTCGCAAAAAACCCACCTTTAATCAATATTTTTGCGTAATTTTGCGCCCTATTTCGTACAAACAATCCTACTATCTATCATTCCACTCTATGAACAAAAAACTCAAAGGTGCAATTTTCGGTTTAATCGCAGCAATCTCTTACGGCCTCAACCCCCTCGGGGCACTATATCTCTATCAAGACGGCTTCACCGTGAGCAGCGTACTCTTCTATCGCTACTCGATTGCCGTAGTTGGACTCATCATCATGATGTTCCTCAAGCACGAACCTTTCGGCATCTCGCGTCGCGAATTTGGCATCGTCGCCCTCCTCGGCGTTCTGTTTGCCATATCATCCATCACGCTCTACTCTAGTTTTCTCCATATGGAAGCAGGCATCGCATGCACCATCCTCTCCGACTATCCCATCATGGTGGCTATGATAATGAGCATATTTTTCAAAGAGCGTGTTCGTCTTGCCACCATCATCTCCATCGCTCTCGCCCTTAGTGGCATCGCTCTGCTCTATCAGGGCGATGGCACCACCACCCTCAGTACCCTAGGGGTCATCCTTGTGCTACTCTCGTCGCTCAGCTACGCCATATATATCGTCATCGTCAACCAAGCTCAACTCAAAATGTCGGCCATCAAGCTCACACTCTATGTCATGATTATCGGCGCCGCCACCGTAGCACTCAACTCATTGTTCAACCCAGGTTGTGGCTCGCTCCAGCCCCTCACCACCACCACTCAACTCGGTTTCTCACTCATGCTCGGCATCGTGCCTACACTCATCTCACTAGTCACTATGGCCATCGCCGTGCGCCTCATCGGTTCTACGCCTACCGCCATCATGGGCTCACTCGAACCCGTCACTGCCGTAGCCATCGGCACCATAGTGTTCAACGAACCCCTCACCTCACGCCTCCTCATCGGCATTACTATGATACTCTGTGCCGTCGTTATTATCATCATTAGCAACTCACGAAAAACAAACGCATAAAAAACAAAAATCCCGGCACATGATTCACATCATTACCGGGATCATAAAAACCATCTTATTATTACTTTGAAAAAACCGAGACAAAATTACAACTTTTTTTCAATTACGACAAAACAAATTATTATTTTTTTTATTTTTATTGACTAAAACGGAAAAATTAAACATTGAAAAAGAAAATTCCGCCAAAACAGGACTAAAACAAATGATTTTTAACAGACAAACATTCAAAAAAAACAGCCATTCTGCAAAAATCAAACGATTCACCAACTCCATTTCACTCCAAATCTACGCTAAAAGCAGCAAAACACCACCCAAACCACTAGATAAATCCACTCAATTCTATATATACAACGCTCAGTCTCATACGTCCAAATAATAATATGCTGAAAATCAAAGCAATAAATCAACAAAACAAACAAAACTTAAAAAATATTACAAAATATTTGGTCAATCCAAAAAAAAGTCGTAACTTTGCACCCGCTTTTGAGAGTTAATTCTCGCAAGCACTTAACTTGATGATTCAGTAGCTCAGCTGGTAGAGCACAACACTTTTAATGTTGGGGTCCTGGGTTCGAGCCCCAGCTGGATCACTAAAAAAAGAGAAACACACATTCTCACAAACAAGTTAAGTCCGATGATTCAGTAGCTCAGCTGGTAGAGCACAACACTTTTAATGTTGGGGTCCTGGGTTCGAGCCCCAGCTGGATCACCAAAAACGAAAAGAGGTATCTAATTCAGATATCTCTTTTTTTGTATCCCCCACATCAACAACACAAAAAAAACGAACACCCTAACATTATAAAATACACAACCCCATTCCGATTAGGGTGTTTATATTATTCAACTAAACGACTACTTATCCATAATTCTCACTATTGGCAACGTCTTATCGCCATACAAATAATGAGTTGATTTATACACTCCGATCTGACGCACACATTTGCCTTTAGGAATCGTAATAATTTGGTCAGTATAATATGTACTATTCTCATCAATAAACACTACAGTCAAATCGGTAGTAGCACCATACTTCTCAAGCCCCTCAAACAACTCCTTCGCAATCACATATCTCGAATCAAAAATATCTACCACTTTAAGAGGTCTTGAAGTCACACAATTGCGGGGTTTGTCAAACATCGTTGCAGGACCATTATTTTTCTTTTTCTTTTCCGCAACCACTTTTTTAGGGTCTGACTTTGGTTCAATTATAGGCATATCATCCTCATCCACCGCCTCTGATGCCGACTCCACCACCTCAGTCGCTTTATCATCATTCGACAAAAAACGATTATTAATATCGTTCAAAATCATTGTCACAACCACAAAACCTAAATACACCACCACAACCAATACTATAAATTTTAGCAACAACCTAATTAAACCAGAAATAAAATTATCCATAATATCTCAAAAATTAAACATACAATTACACCGCAGAATTAAACATATTTCATCAAATCACCAAAACATCCACAAAAAAATCTATCATCCATTGACCATAGCCTAAGACCAAATCCGGATGGCGACTGTAGACTGTTGACCGTTGACCGTTGACTATAAATTAAGTTTCTTCATACGCGAAATAATAGCCCCACGCTTACGCCCAAAGTGCTCAGCCAATTCATCTATCGACACCCCCTCGCGCCACATCTCCGTCAACCGTGCATCATCCTCTTCAGTCCAAGGATCGTAAGCATTCGGATACTCCCTGCGGCACGCCTCCACCGAGTAAGTCGGCACACCCATCAACTGCTTGTACGCCTTCAAATATTTCTTCAACCTCTTCACATCCTTGTCCGACAAATACGGCAATCGGCGTATATCCATGTTGTCCGACAAATCATTCAGCTTCACCGCCACAGCCAAAGGATTTCCCTTCACCCTCGCAATAAACTTATCGTATGGCTCCTCAGCCGACAGTTTCGTCACGCAACGCAACGCCTCAATTATCTCAGGCGCAAAGCCCTCCTGTTCCAAACGTTCGAACCCCCACTCCGCCGAGTCCTCCACCACATCATGTAGCACACCCACAATCTTCTCCTCCACCGTCAGTCCCGCCTCCATCACACGCAGCGGATGCCCAATATACTCCTCGCCAGCCTTATCCACCTGACCCCGATGCGCCTCCCGCGCTATCTCTATTGCTCGCTCAAGTGTACTCATATGTCAAATTATTCCATAATTTTCACGATTGGCAAAACCTTATCTTTATAACGGACAGAATGAGTTACCGTATACACCCCAATCTGACGTACACATTTACCTCTAAGTATCGTAACAATCTTATTATTATAAAACTCATTACTCTCATCAATAAATACTACTGTCATGATATCACTACCAACATATCCACTAAACCCCGAAGTCAATTCCTCCGCAATCACATATTTTGAATTAACAATCTCTCTCACTTGAAAATTTCCCACACTCACACACTCACGAGGTTCTTCAAACAACACAACAGCCTTACTCTCCTCCATTGCTCCAAAAAATTTTATAATGCCAAATATCAATGCAATCATAAGAAGCACCAAGAAGGCTAAACCCAAAAACACCTTAAATACTCTATAAATAAAAAAATCACTCATAATATATAAATAAAATTAATCTACAAAAAAACAAATCACTTTTCCATTCTCCTTTCCAACCACTCATCCACCTCTTTCTTAAACTCCTCAACTGTTGGTCTATCCCCATCACCACTGAGAAATAACCATTTTAGATTATCTTTATCTAACATATCAACGTTAAAAACTATTTTTATCTACATAAAAAAGAAAAGAAAATGCTAATATTAAACGAGTTAAAACAATTCTTTTCTTTTGTTGTTTTAACTTTTACTCTTTTTCTGCCAAAAAATCAAAGAAAAAGAAAAACATCTTCCCACATCCCCTCAAACTCGCCATACCCCCTCTGAGTCGCCAACACCCTATCCCCTTCACAAATAATCGCCGTCACAACTTCTATTATTTTCATAAAAATACACTAGGAAAATAAGGAAATTACAGAAATAAAGAAAAATATAATTTTGCAGTCAATGATTACATTATCATTTTAAACGCGAAACACCCTCTATTTATAAATTCCTAATTATCAAACTACAACATCAAATATATTATTTTCTACAAAAATCTAAGACATTAATAAACTCTGAATAGTTCAAAAAACAATCGATCTTACAACCTCCAGAAAGGACATTATCAATAGCATCCAAAGGTATAATATAAAGTTGTTCTGGATTTGAAGGCTCACCTCCAATACCAATAATCATAGTGACAGCTATATTTCGTTCATTTGCAAATTTCTTATACTTATCAATTTGCTTTTCAGTGAATAATTCTTTTTTCCATCCACCACGAACACTCACACGCCACTTACATTCAACTGCAAATTCCTTATCGTAATAACTAAAGACAAAATCAGGATTACTGTTATTTTCAGGATGTACACTACCTAACGATTTATCGCCCTGCCACTCCTTCAAAACAATACATCCATCCTTTTCGACATTAAATAAACTCAGTACATAATCCTCAAATTCACGACCTTTCAAAACCTCTTCCGACAAAGTAATAGATCGTACTCGCTGATAAATAGAAAGATATGAACGTTGCAATTTTTTATGAATAGCATGGATACCCTGATCTGCATAATACATCCGTAACAACACCTTATCCTCAGCAACAGTCCATCTTTTTTTACAAAATTCAGACTCAGCCGCAATAAAACACTTATTATCAATCAAAAATTCCACATTATCTAATCCTGCTAACAAGGGGAAAATACTGCCATTCTTATCTACATAACCACACACAATACGCTTACTTTGCGACATAACAAAACTATTTCTTAATCTTGGTGTAGCCCCCATTCCTTTAGGCTCATCCCTTTTCAAGACTACAATAAGCAATCGTTGTTCAGCTATAGCTTGCTCTATTTGAATATTATTTTTATCCGCAAAACGATTCATTACATACAATACGGTAGGAATCCGTGCAACCAACAAAGCCTTCAAAACTTCAGCCTCCATTTCCGTAGAGTTAAAACAAGCTATACAATTTCTTTCAGACAAACTATCTACCCATCGAAAAACATCACCATATAATCCAATAGGAGTCCTTTTCGAACAAAGAAAAAGAGTCTTTTCTCTATTCAACAAATCACTATTGCCTATTGTATCTATTATTTTCATTTAATTTTTTATTCTATTTTATCCACCACTGCCACATCCGCCGGCAACCACTCTACTGAGTTCAGTTCATCATGACTAAGCCAGCGAGCCGATTTATGTTCCAATAGTTTAGGCACTCCATTTGTTATACAGCAAAAATAGCAATGCATCGTAAGATGAAACGTCGGGTAATCATACTCCACCGTACAGAGCCACTCCTTCACCTCAATATCCACAGCCAACTCCTCACGTATCTCCCTGCGCAAAGCCACCTCACGCTCCTCACCACGTTCAATCTTTCCACCCGGAAACTCCCACATCCCCTCAAACTCACCATACCCCCTCTGAGTCGCCAACACCCTATCCCCATCACGTATAATCGCCGCTACAACTTCTATTGTTTTCATAAAAATATACTAAGAAAATAAGGAAACAAAAGGAATACAAGAAACTATAAATTTACAAAATCATTCTACTGTAAATATAGCATTGAGCCCACTATGTATAGCTTGTAAAATATCATCTGTCTCATCATCCCCACAACCTTCTGCTTCACAAGAAGCAACCATTTCATGTGTTTTTGCATCTCTCATTTGTATAATAATACAACTAGCATAAGCAAACAAACCCAACTGACGACGACCAGTATAACCATACGAAACAACAAGTGTTTTTTCGGCTAAATCTTCTATAATACTTGGTATTGGTGTATAACCAATTTTCATCAAATATCCACTAATCACTTCCGATGGATTTACAGTTTTGGTTTGTCCTCCATATACTCCAAGCCCAAATTGACCACCAGAAACTCCAGAACTAGAAGTAACACCAGATGTAGGCACAACATATACATAATTATATTTATATACATTACTCTTTACCGATGCTACTGGAGTTTTAAGCATAACACCACAACTTGCGAACGCAAACATAGCAACTAAGGCACAAAAAAACAACTTTTTCATATATATTAAATTAAAAAGACTATTTTTTATTTATATTAAAAAGAAAAACACGCTAATATTCAATAGGTTAAACATGTTCTTTTCTTTTAATAATTAAAGTTTTACTCTTTTTCTGCCAAAAAATCAAAGAAAAAGAAAAATACTAATTTTTACAATCAGCGACTGCAAAATCTTTTATTTCTGAAAAATACAATCCATATGCCACTCTAAAAATTCTCTATTCGGCATATACCTGGCAGGTTGCAATTCTTTATTTTTAATTATCTCAAAAAAATCTTTATAAAAATCCTTTCCCTCTTTTTCAATTAATCGTTTTGAAATCACAACATGATAATCTGCATTAAAGCCAATCAAACCCGAATCAAAAGCCTTATCATACAAAGAAGATAAGCATATACCATTTTCGGGATTCAAACGCTCTTTTTTATTCACTGACCATGGTATTATATGACTCGCAACCAATAATTCTGGAATATCTACACCAGACAAAGCACATTTTCCATCATAATTTGCTAAAATCATTTGCCTAAAAACATTTTGATTTACACGAGTTTTAACCGTTTGCAACTTGTACTTTCCTTCTATATCTTTAACATCTTCCAATATTTTTGAATACTTATTCTCTATTGTTGTATTTTGCAACTCCGCCAAAATTTTCTCACTCTCAAACAATAGAGCCTCTCTATTATTGATAAATTCATCCCATATTGGCTGACAGCGCTTCTTACCCGCTTGCATACCTTTTACTCCTCTCGCCTGATGAAAAGGATCACATGCTGCATAATTTGTCAATCGTATTGCTACCGAACTACTTGACCTACCAATTAAATTAGCTAATTCTATTACCTCTTTTCGCCTACTTCCAATCTTACTAAATGGCAATTTAAGATAAAGATTAAATGCCAAAATCATTTCCTCCCGAGTCCATAAATTTGCATTCATAATTTTATCAATAAATCATAATATTTTTAATAACACCTTTATATCAAGCTTACTCAACCTCCTTTTGATGCAATCGAATTTCAGTCCAATATGCATCATCATCTTTATCTATAATCATAACCATTGCATTTCCATCCTCACCACTCACTACCCTATTGCTATCCTCAAACTCTTGAATTTCATTATCAACAATATCTTTCATAACCCTTTCTGCTTTATTCAAATCATCAAAAACTCCAATTACCTGCGTTGCAACATCATCCCCTTGTCCCATTTGATAAGTCATTGTCAAAACATATACTTTCATAATTTTTCTATTTTAATTCGGGTGCAAAGTTACAATATGATTTTGACAATTTTTGTCAATCATGCGTAAATTTACATTTTGGATAATTAGAACAACCATAAAATTTACCAAACTTGCCTTTACGCTCTATAAGGTAACCACCGCACAACGGACACCGACCAGAATAAATGGCTTTTTGAGTTTCTTGCTCGCACTGTCTAATATGTTGAATATGCTCCTCTTTTGAATATTCTTGCGATTTATTTAGTTGTAATAATCGGTTATAAATCAACTCAATCATTGCATCACCAATATTATTCTCAGAATAGCTTTTGATAGTTGATTTCAGTTCCCTAATTTTTATAACATCTACATTTGTCGCATAAACTTTCAACTCACAACTCCCTATAAAAACAATGATAGGAACAAATGGCACTCGATACAAATCTGGTAACTGCCCTCGCAATGCACTAATATGCGCTTTGTTCTGAAAAATTGGATTGTAAAATTCGTAACTACTTCTACGAAATGTTTGTTTCCACTTTAACTTAGATTCACTCCCATAAATCCAACCACTATAATTCTTTGTTTCTATTACAAATACACCATAATTCGAAATAACAACATGGTCAATTTGCGTATATCCTGTTTTTGTTTTAAGGACTAAATCATTAATTACTTTATATTGCGATGAAAGAGAATCAAGACACGACGACACTCTTTTTTCACCCCGTTCTCCTTTTGCCTGCGGTCTACGATACCATGCACCAAGGATTACCGCAACAAAGAAAAAAATTAAAATTAATATATAAATTACCCCTGCATGCAAAAACATAACTTGTTACAATATAGTTACCTCTGCAAAGATACGAAAAACATCTTGTACTTGCAAAAATTTTTCTACTCAATTTCGCTTTCATGAATTTGAATGAGAGTCAAATACGAATCATCTGAGGGATAGGTAATTAGTGTGCCACAGTCGGTATCTTACAAGGTTGCTTCATCGTAAAGATTGATGTACTCCGCCATCTCATCTACTATGGTTTGATACTCATTTCACCCCCTTCGCTTTCGCTTGCGGATGCTTGAGCCAAGCGTCCCTACAAACAAGGGAAGAGGGTCCAATATATGGGCATGTCGCACACCCCTAAAGGTCATTGTCAAAACATATACTTTCATAATTTTTTCCCATTTTAATTCGGAAGCAAAATTATAATACAGAATTGAGTGCGTCTTCTTTCTCCTTGCAAGGGCATAATGCAAACGAGTTTGCATTATGCCCTTGCTTCGTTCGCCAGTTGGACAACTTTTGACAACAAATAAATTTATTCACAAAAAAAGAGACACATCAATTGGTGCATCTCTAATTAGTATTTAAGCTTGAAGAAAACTTTTTATTGCGTATAACGGAATATTTGTTAACCACGATTCCCGGCGATATGCCGACATTGACACTCGCAGCGACATAGGAATTTTATACTTTTCCAGCTATCATTTTTAATGATTTTGCTCGCAAATTCTCCTCGGCTTTCACCTCTATTGGCAATGCCTGACCTGAATGTTGAACAACAAAATCAACCTCCAAATCCGAGTCTTGCCTATCTGACGAGCTCCTTGAAGTATCAAAGGCTTACGATTAGCACTTAACTTTCACTCTAACAGTTGTTTATACACCTCTCTTTTCATACATATATATTATATCTACATTTTTCGGGACGAACTTTTACAGTTAAACCACATTTTTCGGGACGAACTTTTTGATTGTGCAAAAATAATACTTTTTTTTTTGGAATAACAAAATAGGCTACTAAAATCATATTCCCTTTCCGAATTTTTTACTCGTTTTTCCTTATTTTCCCTCCCACAAAACACAAAAAAAGAGACGCATCGGTTGGTGCGTCTCTATTTATAAGTAAACAACTGTGGACTATTCGGCTGAATTGGCAAGTGGCGACGCTTGTGTATAGGTGCGAGCACCGAGTTCTTTGTCAATCATATAGAGGCCATAGCCGTTGTCTTTAATCATGCGGAGGTGATTGAGAATGTCATGCACACCTTCTTCTTCCTCTACTTGCTCGTCGATGAACCATTTGAGCATGCTTTGCGATGCATAGTCTTTTTCTTCAACTGCTACAGTATAAAGATCGTTGATGAGCATTGTAACTTTTTTCTCGTGTTGCAATGTGTTTTCGAACACTGCAAGCGGTGAAGCCCACTCAGTTTCGACTTCGGCAATAGGCGCAAGTTTCACACGTCCGCCACGCGATACTACATGATTGAAAAGGATTTGGGCATGGTCTTGCTCTTCTTTGAATTGCACTTGAAACCAATTTGCCATACCTGTGTAACCTGCATCGTGGCAATAAGCTGCCATTGATAAATATAAGTATGCCGACCACATTTCGGCATTGATTTGAGCGTTCAACGCTGCTTCTACTCTTGGATTTAACATAATGATAGATTTTTAGATATTAGACACGAGATGCAAGACTTCTTCGCCTCACGCATCTTGATTATTATTCGTTTGATTTATATTCCACAAAAACCATGCAAAAATAGTCAACAACATAGATTTCATTTCACTAAAAACAGCCACTACTCCTTACTCACTACTCCCTACTCCCTATTGCCTTGCAAAGTTAATAAAAATTCTCTTTCTCACAATCATCTACTATCAACTTTTTTTCGTACCTTTGCAATCGATATGAAAACAAGACTACACTCAAATATTTTCATCCTATTCGTAGCGATGCTTATCGGCATTGCTACTACGAGTGTGCTGTCGTGTTTCACAACCGAATATGCCGAGATTATATGTAAAACAATTGATACAAGCGAACAACAAAACCAAGAAAAATCGCTTTTCACCCAGATATCGGCTCTCGACATACAAATCTCAACCAATCAGAGCAAATTGCCAACCATCACGTCGCACAACTTGGCAAAACGCGTGTCGCAACACTCGGCTCTTAACACTCAACTAATCATATCAAACAATATAATACACAACATCTTACGCAAGAACAGCTGTAGCCATATTCTCTCTTACAGCCATCGTACTCCGTTGTATTATATTTTTGCGCTACATCGCATGCGCAATTAGCCACAACTCCCCCCCCTAAACAAAACACACACTTTTTTATTGTCAACAGTCAATAGTCGACAGTCAACAGCCGACAGTTGTCTGAGATGTCTGACTAGTCTAGCTAGTCTGACTTAATCATTATTTACACTAACTTATAAAACACAAAAATGAAAAATAAAAATATTCCAGAAAATCTTCTCGAAGGTCTCAATATCACTGAAAAACGCAGTAGTTCAACAATGATAAAAGCACTTATCTACCTCGTAATCGGCATAGCAGCCACATTGTCGCTCGTATTCATCAAAGACAGCAAATCATCTATGTATATGTTCATGGGTATCGTGGCTGCATTAGGCTATATCATGGCTGTTTGCGTTGTAATCTTCTCATCTAAAGATATTTTGAGCGACGGCAAACGCCTCAATGGCTACACACTCTATTTCGACACAGCAAATGCTAACGTCGAAAAAGCTATCGCCGCTAAAGACGCAAAAGCATTGAAAAGCTATAAAAACGAAAGCGAAAACGGTTTGAAACTCGAATTGGCATTCTCAGACGACTATAGCATAGCTCGCTACCGTCTCTATCGTTACATCCCATTCGAATTCCAACCAGATAGCGAAATCATCGAGCTCAATGTAGAACAAGTAAAAACCTTAATAAACTTGTAATCATACGATTAAAACAATCAAAAACATAGAAGACACCAAATTTCATAATTAAAGTTTAAAGTTAAAAGTTTTCCATCGTCTTCTATGTTTTTTTATAACAAGAGGCTGAGTCGAATAAATTCGACTCAGCCTCTTATTATTCCCTACTCCCTGTTCCCTATTCCTTATTCCCTATTCCTTAATTAAAATCTCGTTTCCCGATGGGTCAAACACCCGTCCCTCTTCTACCGCCACAACAGCTTCCGACAATCGACGGAATAGTTGCTCACGCTGATATTGCGATACCATAGATATAGCGAATTTCACGATGAAATCGGCATTTTTTGGCACAAACTCCAATCGCAATCCGTTGTCGAACACCACTGCATTGTTGCCATCAGGCTCGCCTCCAAAGATATTCACATAAAACTCCTGCATTGCCACATCGTCGGTCGAAGGCAAGACAATCGTTGCCACCTGCCACATCGCACGACGCACCGCCTTACGTGCGCCACCCTGACGATATGCCTGTTTGCGCGCCTGGTAATCGGCATAATGTTTTTCTAAATAATTATCTGCCATAAATCAAATTAAGAATTAAGAGTTGAAAGTTAAGAATTATTTACCCGCTAATTATATATTGATTTAAAATTTCGCATTTGCAAAAGTACAAAAAAAATTGTACCTTTGCAAGAAAATATAATATATGTCACGCAAATTAGAAACTGAAGAAATAATACGTATCTCGACCGACGAATTCAAGCAGACGAAGAAAATCCCGCTTGTCGTGGTGCTCGACAATGTGCGCAGTATGCACAACATCGGGTCGGTGTTTCGCACAAGCGATGCTTATTTGGTCGAAAAGGTGGTGCTTTGTGGCATCACAGCGCAACCGCCTCACCCTGAGATTCACAAGTCGGCTCTAGGGGCTGAGTTTAGTGTGGATTGGGAATACTATACTGACACGAACGAGGCCGTGGAGACTTTGAAACGCGAGGGATACGAGGTGTGGGCTATTGAGTTGGCCGAGAACTCGGTGATGTTGCAGGATTTTGAAATTGAACCCCTCCGTCCTACGGACACCTCCCCTAAAACAGGGGAGGAATATGCTGGTGCTTCATTTTGTCAACCTGCAGTAGAGGGAGAAGAGCAATGCCTGAAGAGTGGTATAAACTCTCAACTTAAAACTCCAAAAATAGCGGTGGTGATGGGCAACGAGGTGAAGGGCGTGCAACAGTCGGTGATTGATAAATGCAAGGGGTGCATCGAATTGCCTCAGTTCGGCACAAAACACTCGCTCAACGTGAGCGTTACGGCTGGAATTGTGATTTGGGAAATGTTTAAGAAACTTTATTGATATTTTATTTATAAAGACATAATGACATAAGAACAAAAATTAAATTGTTGACTACGAAAAACAAGTTCATAATATTCTTTTTTACGAAGAATGAATATAGGTTGAAAATCAAAGTATTATCCAGTAGTGGCATAGTAATACATTCACTAACCTTATAATTCAATAAAAATGAGCGTAAAACACACATATACGACCAGTGATTACATCGAGTGGAACACAATGCTTAACCTTGTCCGCAGACTATACAAGGATAGTGACTATCGTATGAGTCTGCTAATTGGTTGCGGTGCGTTCTTTGGGCTTCGTATTAGCGACTTGTTATCATTGTCATGGGATATGTTATTGGATAGCGACAGCTTTGTTCTGTCGGAGCAGAAAACAGGGAAGAGACGTATAATCAAGGTTAATGCTGACTTTCGCAAGCATATTCTTGATTGCTATCGAGCCTTGAATATTACTGATAGGACTGAGAAGTGTTTTTTGAGTCGTAAGAAAGTTGTTTACTCTGTACAGCGTATCAATGTTCGCTTGAAAGAGATTAAGGCTAAGTACAGCATTAAAGTTGAGCACCTAAGCACTCACAGCCTACGAAAGACATTTGGTCGCAAAGTCGTTGAGAGTGCAGGAGAAAATTCAGAAATGGCACTAATTAAGCTATCAGAAATTTTCAACCACACATCACCCATGATTACACGCAGATACTTAGGGTTAAGGCAAGAAGAACTGGAAGAGGTGTATAATATTTTGAATTTATAATCTTATGCCATCAATTTGTGATATAGCGATATGTTCACTTATAGTTAAGCAAATATTATCATTCGCAAGCAATGATAATATCAATATGCTGAAACAGGTGCGTTTCAAATATGTTATTAGGAAAGGACGACGGTGTGTATGCATACACACAAGTCAGCTCAAAATATACATAAGCAAACACAATGACGCAATCATCGGGAAATACGACGTTGATATACATCAGAATCAATTGATTACTAAACGCATTGTTTTATATAACGAACTGTGTAAATGTATTATTAACTCAATAAGAGAATAACAGAATAGGTTGCTAAAATAAATGCGGATATTAAAAAAAAAAACGTATCTTTGTACAAAAATAGAGATAATGACAAAAACTTCATACCGTTCACTTCGAAACGAATTATATAAGGGATTCTTTGAGGGTAAAGAATATCTTGGAGCTTTATCGTCGCTTGCTAGGGATATCCGCAAAAAGTCAAAGCAAGCTGATAATGAGGCTACTGTCGTTGCACAAGTAGAAATAATTATCCATGATTTCCTAAGGGATGTTTTCAATATTGATGTTACACCTATTAGAGAAATGGTTACTCCTACTCGTTCAAAAGTTAGAGGACGTATTGATAGTAAAATTGGAGCTGTCATTTTTGAATATAAGCATTTCTCAAAGTTAGGTAATACTAATCAACAAGAAGATGCTATTAAACAAGTAGAGGGATATTTAACTGGTCTTACTTCTGAGATTAGTGATTCCGCTAAATATATTGGAGTTGTAACTGATGGTATTGTCTGCTCTATTGTAGAGATGACATCATCTGGTTTTGAACACTCTCCTTTCTTAGAGTTAAATAGCAAACATCTAGATGTTATTATTCGCTACATAATTTTGTCTCAGAAAGCGGCTTTAACATCAAATAATCTTATCAAAGATTTATGTGATAATGATGAAGAATCAATTTCATCGTTATTAACACATGCACTTTATAAGGCATTCAAGACTCAAAAGGTTGAAAAAAGTGAGATGTTAATAACTGAGTGGAAACAACTATTCAGTCTTGCACATGATGACATTTCTAAGCAAACTGCGATTGCAAAGCGTCGTGCAGCGCTTGGTCGTATTATAGGTAGAGATTTAACCGAAGCGAATGAGGAATACCTCGTATTGTTCTCTCTTCAAACATCATATGCGATTATCATAAAGATTATAGCCTTTAAGATAGTTAGTAAACTGAGATTATCTCATATTGTTAAGTTTAGCGACTATACACATTATGATGATAATGCTTTATCTGAAACAATGAGACAACTTGAGAATGGCTCTATTTTCAGAGAGTATGGAATCGAAAATTTGCTTGAGGGAGATTTCTTTTCATGGTACTGCACTCCATCTCAATGGACGAACGAAGTTGCTGATTGTATTCGAAAGATTTTTCAAATTTTATCTGTATACGAAGATAAACCCATCTTTGAGTCAGGAGACAATGTTATCGATTTGTTCAAGGAATTATTCATGAATATAATTCCTGATGAAGTTAGGCACAGCTTAGGAGAGTACTATACTCCTATGTGGTTGGCTGATAATGTTATTTCCGAAGCGATTAATAAGTTACCAGAGAATGCAAAAGATAATTGGAAGGGACTTGACCCTTGTGCTGGTTCTGGTACTTTTGTCGTCACAATGATTCGCCATGTCTTATCTCAGACGACAAAGCTTTCACCTAAGATTCGTTTGCGTCAAGTTTTAGACAGGGTGAAGGGCGTAGATTTGAATCCGCTTGCGGTGTTATCAACCAGGATTAATTATTTTATCAATATCGCACCACTTATTTCGGACGAAGAATATATTGAGATTCCAATATATTTGGGTGATTCTTCATATATCCCTCAAGAAGTTGTAGTTGATAATAATATCAAAGCTCTTCAATATACTATTAACACAACTAAAGGTGCTTTAGAGATTTTCTTGCCAGCAAGCATTGTGCGTGATGTCGAAGCATTCTCTATCACAATGACAGAGATAGAATCATACATCCAGTTGCAAGATGCAGATGAGGTAGCTGATAGACTATGTCGTTTACTCCCTGATAGTGAGAACGACATTAGAACCGTTGAAATGATTCAAAAATTTGCCAATATACTTGTGGACTTCGAAAGGAAACAATGGAATGGCATATGGGCACGAATTGTTGCGAATTATTTAACTACCGCTTGTTTAGGTAAATTTGATATAATTGTTGGAAATCCACCTTGGGTAGATTGGAAGACCCTTCCAAATAATTATCGAGATAGAGTAAAGGGGTTGTGTATAGATAATAATCTTTTTTCAGGAGATGGTATCACTGGTGGTATAAACTTAAATATTTGTGCCTTAATTACAAATGTTGTAGCAAATAGATACTTAACCAACCATGGCATATTAGCATTTCTTATGCCTCAAACGATATTGTTTCAAAGTTCATATGAAGGTTTCCGTAATTGCTATTTAGCAGATGGAGGCAGACTCTATATACAAAATATTACAGATTGGACTAAATCAGGACACCCATTTGCTCCTGTACAAGAAAAGTTTCTAACATACTTCTTTAGTAGGACAAAGCAAGATTACACTAAAGGTATACCGGTGCATTTTTATGTAAAAAAACGCAGCGAGAGGAGTGTTATATCAAAATATAGCTCTATGCGAACTTTTGCCGCTATTGCTGATAAGTTTGATTGTTTTACTGGGGTAATAGGACAGGTAAATGCTAATAACACATCATTTACATATGCAAATAATGCTAAGACATTAAGTTTATTTCGCCTAATTGCTGGTACCACAAACTATAAGGGGCGAGAAGGTGTAGAATTTTATCCACAAGAGCTATTTTTGCTAAGACACAGAGCCGACTTACCCCAACCCAAGAAAGGCTTGTTTGTTTTTGAAAATTATCAAAATTCTAGCTCAAAATACAAAATTCCACTTAGACATATTGCACTTGAAGAAACGTATCTTAAACCTCTAATAAAGGGTGTAGACTTATCGAGATTTCATTGTGAAACAGGCGAGTGGGTTGTTCCATTCCCATACGATAAAGAACATTGCAAACTACCACTAAGATTGGATGAGCTAAAAAAGAAATCTCCAAAACTCGCTATATATTTTATGGAGAATAAGTCTATAATAGATGCTCAAACTAACTATAATGAAAGGATTATCGGCAATGCCGAAGGTCGGGAATTTTATGCCCTTGCACGTGTTGGAGAATATAGTTTAGGAAATGTGTTCGTGGCATTCCGAGATAACACTAAATGGGGTGCGTGTGTGATAGGTGCAGTGATGAGTCCGTGGGGAACGATGCTTACTCCATGCTTCCAGAATCATGCTGTTTCAATTAGTCAATATGGAGATGATAGATATATAACAGAGGATGAGGCTCATTATTTATGCGCAATATTAAATGCCCCTATTGTAGAGGCATACATTATTGCGTCATCAGATAGCCGTTCGTTCAAGGTACGTCCTCCTGTTTATATCCCAGAATATAACGAAGCAAATTCACACCATAGAAAACTTGTTAAATTATCCCAGGAGGCTCATATACACTATAATGATTCTACTATCAATGAAATATTGAACGAAATAAACAGCCATTATATTGCAATATGCAATGAACGTGATTTAGAATCATAAAGTTTTGCTAGTACATTAAGAGACTTTGATTATCATATTGCCATCCATATTTTGGATGGTTGTAAATATTCACAAATTTCATAATAGAACATATTTTTACTAACAAAATGGTCTTGCTTTTTACCTTGTAAAAATCTCTCCTCAAATGACATATTAAATAAATGGAACTTCAAATCTGTCATTTATTTGCTAAAATAAAAAACTTGTTTTTTAGCGAAGCATATGCTAAAAAGAGTAGAAAGATTATGTCTTTATGTCATTCTGTCTAAAAAAAATATACATACAATGAAAAAATTGGTGATTTTTGACCTTGATGGTACTTTATTGAATACGTACGAGGATATTGCTATGGCGACGAATCATGCTTTGGCGATGTATGGCTATCCTACACACCCAACCCACGTAATCAAAAGTTTTGTGGGCAATGGTATCAACAGACTCTTCGAACGTGCATTGCCCGAAGGACATAAGGATATGGACGAAGTATTAAAAATCCGTGCTACATTCATACCTTACTACAACGAGCATGGAGCCGACTTCACTATGCCATTCGAGGGCATTGTGGAACTGCTATACACATTGCAACGCCTCGGATTGAAATTGGCTGTAGCATCAAACAAATACGAACAAGCCACAAAGGCACTCATAGAAACATATTTTCCTGAAATAGAATGGTGTGCAGTGCTCGGTCAGCGCGATGGTGTGCCTACCAAACCTGACCCTACAATCGTCAACGAGATACTTGCCATAGCTGGCATCACCGACAAAAACGAAGTGCTATATGTAGGCGACTCGGGTGTGGATATGCAAACTGCTATCAATGCTGGTATAGAGGGTGTAGGTGTAACATGGGGCTGTCGCACTCGCCAAGAACTCGAAAGCTTTACTCCCCGCGCTGTAGTAGATACATGCGAAGAAATTCTCGAAATAGTTACTAATTGTTAGTTTTTCGATTCGCTCTCGACTACTGAGCGTAGCAAAAATCACGAAGTAATTTTACGCAATGACAAAAGTTTTCTTGCACAAAGAATATAATTTGAGCATAAAAATGCGCATTTTTTCAAAAAATGTGCATTTTTTGTACTTTTCATATGCTCACTTTGAAGAAAAATGCGTAACTTTGCACCGATTTTGCGAAAATCTGCTTCACCTCAGCATAGTGCAAATTAAAATTGGCCTCTGCGTTTGGTCTGCTACATTATTGCATCAATTTTGTGCCGTGCTAGGTTGCACCTCAACAAATCTAAATAAAATTCAATTTGTCAATTAACAAGCGAAACGAATAGTTTTCTAACTACTCTACTCACTACTAAAAGCATAAAATATGATTAAAGAAAATTTTGTTCGTCTGTTAGAAAATAGCATGAAAACCAATTGGGATCGTCCTGCTATGACAGACTACATGGAGAAAAGAACATCCACCTACGGCGAAATAGCTAAAGAAGTTGCTCGCCTCCACGTATTATTCAAAAGCATCGGTTTTGAAAAAGGCGATAAAATTGCTCTCGTAGGTAAAAATGGTCCTAAATGGTGTATCGTTTATATCGCTACTGTTACTTATGGCGGTGTTATCGTACCTATTCTACAAGACTTCAACCCTAATGACATACAACACATCGTTAACCACTCTGATGCTAAGTTCCTTTTCATTAGCGACAACTTGTGGGACAACCTCTTCGAAGAAGACCTCCTTTATATAAATGGTGTATTCTCTCTCAACGACTATCGTTGCATCCACCAAAAAGATGGTTATTCTATCCAAAAAGCATCGAAAGCTTGGGACGAAAACTTCAACGAAACTTATCCTAATGGTTTCACTGCTGCTGATGTACTCTACCCTACTATTCCTAACACAGAAATGGTTTGTATCAGCTACACATCAGGTTCAACTGGTTTTTCTAAAGGCGTTATGCTTTCGGGTAATGCGTTCGCTGGTAATATCACTTACGCCATTGAATCGAAATTGCTCGATACAACTTCACGCTGCTTGGCATTCTTGCCTTTGGCTCACGCATACGGTTGTGCTTTCGACTTTCTATCGTCTTTCTGCTGCGGTTCGCACACTACTTACCTCGGCAAAATTCCTTCTCCTAAAATCTTGATGAAGGCTCTCAGCGAAATAAAACCTACTATCATCTTCACTGTGCCTCTTATCATCGAAAAGATATATCGCAAACAAATCCAACCTATGTTGGAAAAGAAATCAATGCAATTCATGTTGAACGTGCCATTGCTTGACTCAACTATCCTTAGCACTATCAACAAAAAATTGACTGAAACTTTCGGTGGCGAATTTAGCGAAGTTATCATCGGTGGTGCTGCATTGAATCCTGAAGCTGAAGAGTTCTTCAAGAAAATCGGTTTCCGCTTCACTGTTGGTTACGGTATGACTGAATGTGCTCCTCTTATCAGCCACTCATTCCACTACGATTTCAAACTTCATTCAGTAGGTAAAATCCTCCCTACTATGGAAGTGAAAATCCTCTCTAACGACCCTCAAAACGAAGTGGGCGAAATCATCGTTCGTGGCGAAAACGTAATGCTCGGTTACTACAAAAACGAAGAGGCTACTCGTTTGGCTATCGATGAAGACGGTTGGTTGCACACTGGCGATATGGGTACTGTCGACCCTGACGGCACTATCTACATCAAAGGTCGTAACAAAAATATGTTGCTCGGTCCTAGCGGTCAAAATATCTACCCTGAAGAGATCGAAAACAAACTCAACAACATGCCTTTCGTAATGGAAAGTCTTGTGCTTCAAAATGCTGAAAACAAACTCGTAGCTCTCGTAGTGCCTGACTATGACGCTATGGATGAGGCTAAACTCACAACTAAAGACCTCGAAATGGTTATGGAAGAAAATCGTAAAGCCCTCAATGCTACAACAGCGGCATACGAAAGCATCACAAAAATGCAAATCTATCCAAGCGAATTCGAAAAGACTCCTAAAAAGAGCATCAAACGTTTCTTATACGTCAACCAACTTAAATAAAGTAGGGAAGCTCAGTTCGAGCGTCCGCAAATATAAAAGAGACGCAATAAATTATTGCGTCTCTTTTTCGTTAACATTCCAAAGACAAAAGAACAAAAAACATAAATCATGTGTTTTGTTATTCTGTCTTCTAAAAAATTATGTTATTATGTTATTCTGTCTTCTAAAAAAAGCAACCCTAATCATCCTATTACTAATCGCAACTCTCAAAGCAACATGCGGAGTAGTTAACCACGACATCATGTTTCAAGCCTATCTCGACAACGACATGAAACGCTGGGGCACAGAAATACAAAAATACATAGCTCAACCCAACCTCACTATCGACGACAAAATCGACCTCAGCAACTATCTCTACGGCTATATAGCTGCAATATTAGAACCTGAAAAAAAGAGCGTAATAGAATCACTCATCAAGGTATGGAACGGCTATCTCGACGAAATAGAAGCCGCCAAAGGCAATCGAGCTGATGTGCATGTCTATCGTTCAGCCATAGCAGCATATAAATTCAAACTCAACCCAATACTTTTAGCCCAAGCCACTCGCAGTCTCAACGAATTAGACCGAGCGTTAGATACCGACCCAAATAATTTTCTCGCCATCGGATTGAAAGGCAACGTAAAATTCTATATGCCAGGCAACAAAAAAGAGTCAATCGTATGGTTCGAACGCGCATTAGAGCATCTCGACACATCAGCCGTATATCGCTGGAACCAATGCGCCATCACCCTCTGCCTCGCACAAGCCTACGAAAAAACAGGTAACCCCCAAAAAGCAGCCGAAATCCGCGAAACAATCCTCAAACAATACCCCAACTTCACCTACATGCGCGACGACTACCACCCAAATTTCAAATAAAAAATATACATATAATTTGGTAATTCAAAATATTATACCTATATTTGCACAACAAATACAATTGTATTTGTTGTGCTTTGTTTTTACATTTATCAAATACAATAATATCCATTATGTTATATAATTTTGAATTAGAAAATACAGCTAACATAATGCAAGGGTTAGCAACCAAACTAAAGCAACGGAGATTAGAACGTGGGCTTTCGCGTGGTGCATTAGCACAAATGAGCGGAGTACCAGAACCTACTATTGCCAAATTTGAGCAAAAATACAAAATATCACTCGAATCATTTGTGGCAATCTTAATGTCATTAGGATATACCGATGAAATAAAATCACTAATGAAAGAACCTATCTACAACACCATGCGCGAATTAGACATAATAAATAGTAACAAAGAAAGAAAAAGAGGACGTAATGTTATCGAAAATAAATAAATTAGTAGTAAAATATCACAATCGCAAGGTCGGAGAATTAGCAATGACTCCAGACGGAATGCGATGTGCATTTGAATATGACAAAAAATGGCTATCGGAAGGATTTTCAATTTCCCCTCGCGAACTCCCTTTATCCACCGAAATATTCATAGCAAAACAAGAACCTTTTTATGGCAATTTCGGTATTTTTGAAGATAGCCTACCCGATGGCTATGGTCGTTATTTATTAAACAGAATGCTACGTCGAAAAGGAATAAATGATTTCAACCTAAATCCACTACAACGACTTTCAATTATTGGTAGCGCTGGAATGGGGGCTCTATGCTATGAACCAGAAACATTACAAGGCGAAGTAAAACAATTACCTCAACTCGAAGAGTTACAACAAATGACTCTCGATTTATTTGGAGAAAAAATAGATGTAGATGAAGAATTATTATATTATAGCAGTGGAAATTCTGGCGGATGTCGCCCCAAATGTCTACTGCATGATAATGAAGGAAATTGGGTTGTAAAATTTCGCCATACATACGACCCAATTGATATGGGAATAATGGAATGGAAATATAATGTAATGGCACGCGAATGTGGCATTGAAGTTCCCGATTTCAAATTAATCGACAATAAATTTTTTGCAACAAAACGTTTTGACCTTGTCGATGGAGTTCGCAAACATGTAGCTACAGCATCTGCAATGTTAGGAGTATCACACCAACTTCCATCATTAGATTATTCTATACTATTAAATTTAACAGGCTGGCTTACACAAGACCCTACAGCAGTCGAACAAATGTATCGCCGTATGGTATTTAACGTCCTTGCTCAAAATCGAGACGACCACGCAAAAAATTTCAGTTTTATATATGATAAAAATAGCTGGCAACTATCTCCCGCTTACGATCTAACCTACAGCCCAACAGGTTATAATGGCGAACATGCTACTATGGTTAATGGAAAAGGCAACCCAACAATCAACGACATGATAACTGTAGGCACGGCAATTAGAATATCAAAAAATCATTGTTTAAATATTATAAACGAAATAAAATATATAATCGAAAAACACACTTTTTGATAAATTTTCACCTATAGATCAAATCATACAATAGTCTCTCCCTATTCTATAATCTTTACAAATCATATAGTCAACTATATAATTTGTAAAGATTTTTTATTGTTTTTACAGCCAAATGCACGATTGATTTTGCGCCAAATGCACGATTAGTTTTACAAAACATCGTGTATATCAATTATTTTACTTAACTTTACCGTGTAACAAAAAAGCGGACATCCACGATGAATGTCCGCTAATTTTATATCCTATCACCACATATTACATGTGAAAACAAACACAAGCATTATAACCCATCAACCAAAGCACCAACACTGCAATAGCAATAACTGCCACGATAACCGAAATTGCAATTGCCCATTTGCCACCTGCCGAGATTTTCTTAACTGGCGCATATGGGTCAACAAGTTTTATCATTGGGAATTGTGCTTGGTCTGTAAGCGATGAACCAAACATTGCATTCACAATTGCATCGGCATTTATCGCCCAACCATTAGCATTGAGAAGTGGAGCAAGATTGCGCTGACGCAATTTGAGCCATGCCAACACCATCGATGGTCCTGAAACTACCAACAAAATTGCAATTATCGCCAATATAAGTTGCCACCATGA
>JAZOMI010000078.1:0-1810 GCA_045653825.1 Candidatus Aphodosoma sp.
GTCATTAGTGATAAAATACATCGAAATCAAACTCAAACCACCTATCACCAATGCAATGGCGTGAGTTGTCTTACGACCCAATTTTTTAGAAATCGGAATCAAACACAATGCAAACAACATTGCCACAAAGTTATACACACCGAATATCACACCCACCCAGTCGCCTGCTTGTTGATAAAGTGGCGATGTAGCATCTGCTGTTCCATAAATATGTTGCGCTACTGCAGGTGTTGTATATACCCACATACCAAACAATGCAATCCACGAAAAGAACTGAACCACACCAAGTTGCAACATTGTTTTTGGCATATTCACAAAGTCACGAAACAAATCAGTGAATTTAGGCTTTTCTTCTTCCACCTCTGTTGCCGAAAATTCAGCCAACTCTTTTGGCGAGTATTCTTTAGTGTGAGTGATTGTCCACAAAATAGTGACAATCAACACCGCAGCACCCACATAGAACGAATATACCAAGTTCAAAGGCACTCCCGATGCCGATGTTGCATCACCCAAACCAAACCAATTCAACATCACATATGGCAACCACGAACCTATCACAGCACCCACGCCAATCAAGAATGTTTGCACCGAGAATCCTACTGTCGATTGCTCATCTGGCAACATATCTGCCACCAACGCACGGAATGGCTCCATCGTTACGTTGATACTTGCGTCCATCACCATCAAAAAGCCTGCGCCGATAAACACAGCAGGCAAAAATGCCGAAAACACACCTGCATTTGGCATCAAAATAAGCGCAATAGCTGTCAAAATTGCACCCACCAAGAAGTAAGGACGACGACGACCCAACCTACACCATGTTTGGTCGCTATAATGACCAATGATAGGTTGCACAATCATACCTGTCAATGGAGCCACAATCCAGAACCACGAAAGGTGTTCTACACCAGCACCATACGTTTGCAATATACGACTCGCATTAGCATTTTGCAACGCAAATCCCATTTGAATACCCAAAAATCCCATACTCATCGACAGGATTTGTCCAAAACTTAATCTTGGTTTAGTTTTCATATTTTTATTCAAAATTAAGACATAATACATCCAACTAGTCCGTTGACTATTGACTATCGACCGTTGACAATTAATTCGCAAAGTTACAAAAAATATCTATAATTACAAAATTAAATCAAAACTCTTGCAACTCTCACAAATTTATCTTATCTTTGCACAATAAATCCCACTACTCGCTACTAACTAATAACTAATCATTAATAACTAAAAATATTATGGACGAAAGAGTAAAACCTATTATTGAAAACGCATCTGACGACATGGAAGGTGCTGTGATGTTCCTCGACGATGCTCTCGCTCACATCCGCGCTGGTAAAGCTAATGTACGTATCGTTGATGGCGTACGCGTTGACTACTATGGTAGCATCGTGCCTATCTCAAACGTGGCTAACATCTCTACTCCTGACGCTAAAACTATCCAAATCCAATGCTGGGAGAAAAATATGATGGCGGTTGTTGAAAAAGCTCTTATCAACTCTGATATCGGTATCATGCCTGTAAACAATGGCGAAGTTATCCGTCTTTGTCTCCCTCCTGTAACTGAGGAACGCCGTAAACAATTAGTTAAACAAGCTAATGCTGCTGGCGAAGATGCTAAAGTTTCTATCCGCAACGCACGCCGCGACGCTATGGACAAACTCAAAAAAGAACAAAAAAATGGTCTTCCTGAGGACGTAGAAAAAGACGGCGAAGCAGAAGTACAAAAAGTTCACGACAAATTCATCAAAAAAGTCGAAGAAATGCTTGCTGCTAAAGAGAAAGAAATTATGACTAT
>JAZOMI010000079.1:0-2927 GCA_045653825.1 Candidatus Aphodosoma sp.
AGATAAATGCTATTATGACCGACTTCCGCTATCTGATGGTGGAACAAAACTCCTATGTGATGAACAACGTCGATGAAATAGAAATTCCTTATTGGACATCGCACGAGTGTAAGATTGTGGGTGTTAGTGTGACAAGACCTAATTTGATGACTGGTGGAACAGATAATATAACCTCTGGTTATACCTTAGAACGTAATGCTGATCATATTTATTACAAGCGTGAGTTGATTAACGATTTCACAAATAATAATTTTGATTTTGCTCCATATACCATTACATTCACTATTCAACATACTACAGAATCTGATAAATATCAAGAAAAAATAACTATCATACAAAATCCTGCTGTATATGGAAGCCAAGATATAAATACAGATGCTACTAATGGTGGAAATGATAATCAATATCAAGGTTTTGTGTGGGTCAATGGATATCAAGGAGATTCTAGAAATAATAATGTCGGAAATCAAGATTATTTTTCTGCTGCTACAGGTTTAAGTAATAGTACTGGCGTAACTTCAACTACGATGCTTGTGTTTGCTATTAGTTCGGTTGAAGGTACTAAATATGTGATTGGCGACCCAAGAGAGGAAGTGGTAAATTCTGATTTTATTAATGAAAAACATAATAGTAATAGATATTCTATTTGGGTTTCTGCACCTGGAGTTGAGGGTGGAGCAGTAAGGTATCTTCAAAATTATTATGCAACATACACCAATCATTCTGACTATAATCGTACAACTAATAGCACAGCTAATATCTATGCTAATGAAGCAGAGGCAGCTGCAGCCGAACGTACTTATAATATGATTGCTCCAAAGTTTAGAATTTCATCTGGCTATGGTTCAATATCAGATTTTGGCGGAGCAGAAAATCAATATTACCATTATATGAAAAAAAGATGCGCTTCGTATCAAGAGGATGGTTATCCTGCTGGGCGTTGGCGTCTGCCTACTAAGGCTGAGTTTGAGTTTATTGTTGATTTGTCTTATAAAGGGAAAATTCCAATACTTTTTAATAATACGTTACGTTATTGGTGTGCACATGGTCATGGAAGTGCTAATACTAGTACTGGGACTGTAAGTATGACGCATGCTACATATTACAACAATAGTATGATTTCTGTGCGTTGTGTGTATGACGATTGGTATTGGGGTAGTGAGCCTGTGATTGATAATACAATTGTCTCAAACAATCGTTTTATGTGGGGCGATGTAAATAGAGCTAATAAAGATGATGCTCCTGCAATAAATTATTGATACAATGAAACGACTACTCATAATATTATTTTGCTTGCCACTGATATTTGCTTGCACTCCCGACGAACCCTTCGTTGAGGGCGAAGAGATAGTGCTCGATATGAGTGTGATTACCGACGACGTTCAAGCCTTTGCTACTCGTGCAATGGGCGATAATGTTGTCGATACGCCTGCATTGTGGTTGGTCGTCTTCGATAGTGAAGGCTATCTTGTTGAATGGGCGAAAGCATACGATTTTAGACAAGAAACTCCTACCGGAGGAGGTGAGACGGTTACTTATTTCAAAGCTCAATTGCATGCAACCTTAGAGGAGCGTAGAATACATTTTTTGTTAAACTATGACGATGATAATAATGATGCTACAGATTTGGAATTCAATTATGGTCATGAGAATAATATAATTGGTGGATTGATAGTTGAGCATGATCGCGATGTATATTGGCAACTTGTGGAATTGCCCGGAATTAATAATAATAAGGATAATACAAACACAGTTAGCAACTATCTAACCAAAGTGCCTTTGGTGCGTAATTTCTCAAAAATTACAGTTAAGGAAACGGCTGATAATTTTGAACTCCTAGGTTTTTATGTGCTCAATGTGCCGAAATATGGCACTGTGGCTCCATTCCATAATGGCGAGTTTGTGAAATATTACAACGAAGATGCTCATTTTGATGGTAAAACTTCGTTTACAACAAAGAGTTATCAACAACTCGATGTAGAAGAAGGCTATCGTGGCACAATACCGAACATCGATGACGAGCGTATTCAAAGTGCCTCTGATTTTACAGAGTCGGCATTGTTAGATAAAGCTGCGTCGTACTATCTATACGAAAACAGATATATCAGTGGCGATAAAGATAAAACTGTTTCTGTGTTGTTGAAAGGTAGATATAACGGTACGGACTATTGGTATCGTGTAGATTTGGTTAAAAAAAATCCTACTACTGGTGTCTTGGAATATTTCGATGTTTTGCGTAATTTTTCGTATAATATCACAATTTCTCAAGCTACAGCTGGTAAAACATCGGTTGATGATGCTATTAATCATGCGGCAGGTAACAATGTGCTTAGTTCGCTCAATATTGCCCATTTGACCGAAATTTCGGATGGTAAAGCTCTGCTTGAGGTGAACCACACCGACACTGTGTTGATTTCGCACGATGTAGTTTATGTGCGATATAAATTTACAGATGGAGGAGAAGAAGATAATGGCTTTAAAAAGAATACTAATGAAGATATTGCTAATAAAGCATCAGGAGATGATTGTGGATGGTATTTGACCTATGAAGGCTCTGTTTCGCCTATCAATGTTGCTTTTGCCGATAATGATGATGCTGATGGTTGGCGCACTGTGACTGTTACTGTCGATGAAGATGCTCTAAAAGAGCGTGAAGAGGTTTCTCTAACATTTACTGTTACATCGAGTACGGGCGAAATTCTTAGTCGTACTGTGAAGTATACACTTTTGCCACAACAAAAGATGTTGGTGGAGTGTCCGTCGAAGGTGCCTGAGGTGGTTGGCTCGCCTGTGAATGTTAGTATTCTGATACCAGATGGTCTGCCTGAGGCTATGTTCCCTCTCGATTTTGCTATCGAGGCGCAAGGAACAAATCAATCAGGAACAGAGAAAAACTATTTGGCGCAGCACATTTCGCCAGATAATAG
>JAZOMI010000080.1:0-9447 GCA_045653825.1 Candidatus Aphodosoma sp.
TGTTCAGAACCTGCATATACATAAAGATTGACAAGCATAGCACCTGCAAGGATGTTTTTAGCGAGCATACCTTTTACAACTTTTTTGATAACTTTTTCAGGGCTCTTAGCCATCAATTGAGCAGGAGTAGTTTCACGTTGACCACCTGGGTAACCTGTGTGTGAAAGATAAACACGGTCATTCCATTTGTTACCAGTCAATTTCACTTTTTCAGCGTTGATGATGATTACGTTGTCACCACAATCTACGTGAGGAGTGAAACTTGGTTTGTATTTACCACGAAGAAGTTTCGCAACTTTTGATGCCATACGACCCAATACAAGGTCAGTTGCATCGATAAGGATCCACTCTTTTTGTGCAGTAGCTTTGTTTACTGAGAGTGTTTTAAAGCTTAAAGTATCCACAATTAATTAAGTTTTAAATGATAATTAAATAATTTCTATCAGGATTCGGGCTATGCAAGAGCGGGCTAATTCACTCAAACACAATTAACTTCCTGAAATTTTTCGCCTATAAGGCATGGATAATATTTCGGACTGCAAAGATACGACATTATTTCCAAACAGCCAAACATTTATTACTATTTTTTTCAAAAAAGTCTATAGTCTATAGTCAATGGTCGGACAAATCAGACAAGTCAGACAGGTCGAACAAATCAAACTAACCATAACACCCACCCCCCCAAAAAAAAGACAACAAAAAAAAAGAGACGCAAAATACTGCGTCTCTACTCTAGTGACTCCAACAGGATTCAAACCTGTAACCTTCGCATCCGTAGTGCGATGCTCTATTCAGTTGAGCTATGGAGCCGTTATTGCTGAATTGCGAATGCAAAGTTACAACTTTTTTCCATATCCACCAAATATTTTTCAATATTTTTTCATCATAAACAATCAAACACTTAATAATCAAAGAGAAAAATTTTCAAAGCAACATCAAATTTATGCCCCACAACATATTTTAGACCTCTAATACCCCCATAAAACCACTAAAAACATATCGTACTCAACCCAAATTTTTCACATTTCTCAAATTTTCAATGTAAAAATGATTATAATACTTACCTAAATCATATTGAAGAGGCAAAATATTGCATCTCTACTGAGACAATAAAAATTATTAAATAAAATAGGCTGAACTAAAACAAAAATATTAGTTCAGCCTATAGTACATATATTCATTGGAATTTTCAGTCGAGGAGTCCGAGTGCTACGTCCATCATTTTAGTGAATGTAGTTTGGCGTTCTTCTGGGGTTGTAACCTCGCCTGTGAAGATACAGTCGGAAATTGTACAGATAACCAAAGCACGTTTGCCTGCACGAGCAGCATTACAATAGAGAGCAGGAGCCTCCATTTCGACAGCGAGTACACCCATTTTTGCCCATTTCTCAGCAGATGGCGTATCTTCGTAGAATACATCGCTTGAATAGATATTGCCTACCATATAGCGATAACCTAATTCTTCCGCTTTTGCGGCTGCCTTACGAGCCAATTCGAAATCAGCGATAGGAGCAAATGTACCTGGAAGGTCATATTGAGATGCATAATTACTATTAGTACATGCACCCAATCCAATGACGATGTCGCCAATATGAAGGTCTTTGTGATACGCACCAGCTGAACCTACACGCACAATAGTGTCAACATCATAGAAATTAAATAACTCGTATGAATAAATACCAATAGAAGGAATACCCATACCATGACCCATGATTGACACACGATGACCTTTGTAAGTACCTGTAAACCCGAGCATTCCACGCACATTGTTGAATTGCACAGGATTTTCGAGATAACGTTCAGCCATGAATTTAGCACGCAAAGGGTCGCCTGCCATAAATACAGTTTTGGCAATTTCGCCATATTTTGCCCCAATGTGAGGCGTTGGAGTTTGATGTTCCATAATATATAAAATTGAAAGTTAAAAGTTGAGAGTTGAAAATTACCTTTTTTCGCCATACGACTCAAAACCGCTGGTTCGGCATTAACCTCTACTTTAAACATAAATTATGAATTAAATATTATCATTTCGCAGTTGCGGCAATCAAATTCGAGACGGAAGCGATCGTTGCCGTTTTGCAAATAGAGTTCTTTGATTTGAGATTTTGGATTTTCTTTTTTACACAATCCAAGGGCATAACGAATACAATGTTTTGTGCGCATGAGTTCGGCATCGGATTGATGTTGTTCTTCAAAAGCAGGTTGTTTCACACAGCAACCATGTTGCTCATAAAATGCTTTTGCTTGTGAATTATAAATATTTGCGCGATAATCGAGATTAGTTATTACGAATTGATGTGTTGTAGGCTTGATTTCTATCAACGAACGCTTATAAAATTGAGTACGATTGAGTTCGTGTGCTTCGACTAACTGACGTCTCCACTCAGCTATTTGCGACACAGGAATAAAATATGGCTCAGTGAGATGAGATAGATCAATTTCTTTTGCTTCAAAAATCGTACCACCTAATTTTGAAAGTTGCGTGCGCCAAGTATCAAGCATTTTATCGGGATTGTTAGCCAACTCGCCAGATACTTCGACTGTGATTGAGGTTGATACGTTGTCTGTATCTACTACCGTAAGAAGTAGAGAACAAGGAGTAGGTAGCAAGGATACTTTTAATGTAATAGGTATTTTACGTTCAGCGGTTTTGCCTGCTAATATACGTTCGAAAACAACATCGGAATTACGATAGACAAGTGTGCCTTTTTCGATTTTAGGCATTTGGAGTGGCAAAAGACGACCTACCTCCACCCTATTAACACGGAAACCTTCAAATTCACCTGATTTATTAAGGAAGCAAAGTCCGTCTCCATTAGCTATAACAGATTGAGTATTAAGGCTCAAAGCATTACGCCAAATATCTTTTACTTTGCCGATTGGTTCTCCTAAAGACTTAGGGGTGTCGAACGACCAAATGTCGCGCTTGCGACCTTCAAGAAAATAGTCGGTTGCGCCACGATAGAAGGTCTTTTTAGGGTCAGGCTCGAAAAAGAATGTTGTTTTGCCCGATGAAGCTGCACAACGAAGAGAGCCTTCGAGAATAGCATCAAACTTGCGACGATAATATGAAGTGATATTCTTCACATAATCAATATCTTTAAGACGACCTTCGATTTTGAAAGAGGAAATGCCTGCATCAATCATCTCTTGAAGATGGTGTGAGGCATCGAAATCTTTGAGAGAAAGAAGGTGTTTTTTCTTAACTAATACGTTGCCATCTTGGTCGATTAGGTCGTATGGCAAACGACACATCTGTGCGCAGGCTCCACGATTGGCACTGCGACCTCGCATAGCTTCGCTAAGGTAACATTGTCCACTATATGAGACACATAATGCACCATGAACAAAGGCTTCGAGGGCTACATTGGTTTGCTCAGCCATCTGACGCATGGTAACCAAAGAGGTCTCTCGTGCAAGGACTACTTGTTCGAATCCGCACTGCTCAAGAAACTTGACCTTCTCGACGGTACGAGTATCGCATTGAGTACTTGCGTGCAAAGCAATAGGAGGTAAATCCATCTGCAATAGAGCCATATCTTGCACAATGAGAGCATCGACACCTACATTATATAAATCATTGACTAAACATCGTGCTTGCTCTAATTCATCGTCACGAAGGATAGTATTAAGCGTAACATAGACACGAGCATAATACTTGTGAGCATATTCGACCAAGCGAGCTATATCCTCAACAGAATTGCCAGCCGCCACACGTGCGCCGAATTGCGATGGACCAATATATACCGCATCGGCACCATGATTGATGGCCGCCATACCAACTTCGATATTTTTGGCTGGACTTAATAACTCTATTTTTGGATTTCGTATAATCATATTTTTTTAATCACGTTTGAAGATGTCGCGAGTATAGACTTTATCTGCTACATCATCTAATACACTATCATAACGATTGGCAATAATTGAATTGCTCATCGCCTTGAATTTATCCAAATCATTCACAACAAGACTACCAAAGAAAGTTGTGCCATCTTTAAGGGTTGGCTCGTAAATAATGACTTTAGCACCTTTAGCTTTGACTCGTTTCATGACGCCTTGAATTGAGGATTGTCGGAAATTATCAGAGTTGCTCTTCATTGTGAGGCGATAAACACCAATAACGCATTCACGCTCTTGCGCTGAATTGTAACTATTGTTTGTATAACTGTAATAGCCAGCAAGTTCGAGAACACGGTCGGAAATGAAATCTTTACGGGTACGATTGCTATCAACTATGGCTTTCACAAGATTTTGAGGTACGTCTTCATAGTTAGCGAGCAATTGTTTAGTGTCTTTAGGCAAACAATAGCCACCATAACCAAACGATGGGTTGTTATAGTGCGAACCAATGCGAGGGTCAAGGCATACGCCATCGATAATTTGTTGAGTATTCAAACCTTTGAGTTCGGCATAAGTATCAAGCTCGTTGAAGAAAGACACACGAAGAGCTAAATAGGTATTAGCAAAGAGTTTAACAGCCTCAGCCTCGGTAAAACCCATGAAAAGAGTTTCCACATCTTGCTTTATTGCACCCTCTTGCAAAAGGTTAGCAAATAGTTTAGCTTGCTCAACGAGATGAGCATCAGACATATCGGTGCCGACAATTATACGAGATGGATAGAGATTGTCATAGAGGGCTTTAGACTCACGAAGAAACTCGGGAGAAAAGATGATGCGGTCGGTATTATATCTTTTACGCACACTTGCAGTGAAACCAACAGGAATTGTTGATTTTATCACCATAGTGGCATAAGAATTGTACTGCAAAACAAGCTGAATGACATTTTCGACAGCTGAAGTATCGAAAAAATTCTTCTGTGGGTCGTAGTTAGTTGGAGCCGCAATAACAACAAAATCAGCATCACGATAAGCCATTTCGGCATCTAAAGTAGCCGTTAAATTCAACTCTTTTTCAGCAAAAAATTTTTCAATATACTCATCTTGAATTGGAGAAATACGTTTATTAACCAAATCGACGCGTTCTTGAACAATATCAACAGCCACAACCTCTTGGTGTTGAGCCAACAAAGTTGCAATTGACAAACCTACATAACCTGTACCAGCTACTGCTATTTTCATAGTTAAATATTTTTGTACAAAGGTACAAATAATTTTGTAGAAAACAAAAAAATAGATACATAAAAGAATACACAAAGAATAAAGATAATTAAGAAAGTCTAAAAAGTCTATAAATTAATATAGGAATAATTAAAAAATCATAATAAAAACAACAACAATGCATTATTTTTTGTAACTTTGCAAATTGATAAAAGAATAGACAAATAAAAACTTAGAAAAAATAGTAGTATGTCACTTTATTGGATCATATTTATTGGCACTGCCATAGCAAGTTGGATTGTACAACAATCATTACAATCAAAATTTAAGAAATATTCGCAAGTACCAGTGGGATTGTCGGGTGCGGATATAGCACGCAAAATGTTGCATGACAATGGTATATATGATGTTCAAGTTACTTGTACACCTGGACATCTCACCGACCATTACAATCCTCAAACCAAGATAGTAAATCTTAGTGAAAGTGTATATAACTCATACTCAATAGCCGCAGCCGCTGTTGCAGCTCATGAATGTGGTCACGCATTGCAACATGCACAAGCTTACGCACCACTCAAAATGCGCTCTACCCTCGTACCTGTAGTGAACTTCGCATCTCAATGGGTTATGTGGGTACTTTTGGCTGGTATGTTGCTAATCGAATCATTCCCAGGTCTTATGTTATTTGGTATTGGATTGTTTGCAATGACAACATTGTTTAGTTTCATCACACTCCCTGTCGAAATCAATGCAAGTCAACGCGCAGTGAAATGGCTTCTCACTGCTGGTATCACCAACGATCGCACTACCGGCATGGCTGAATCTGCCCTTCGCTCAGCGGCGTACACATACGTAGTAGCAGCCCTCAGCTCTCTTGCAACACTACTCTACTACATCATGATTTTCATAGGAGGAAGAAGAGACTAAAATCGAGTTGAAAGTTGAAAGTTAAAAATTGAAAATTAATACCTCATATAATAAATTTCAAATTCAAAACTTTCAAATTTCAAATTTCAAATTTCAAATTAAAATTATGCTTTCAATAATAGTAGCAATAGACAAAAACAATGGCATTGGTAAAGACAACTTGATGCCTTGGCATTTAAGCGATGACCTTCGTCGCTTTAAATCAATCACTATGGGACATACCGTTATCATGGGTCGCAACACATGGCTCTCGCTCCCATTCAAACCCCTCAAAGGTCGCCGCAATATCGTCATCTCGACCAATATGCCTGAAACAGAAGGTTGCGAAATAGCTCGTTCTATCGAAGAGGCTCACAATATGGTAGCTAATGAAGAATTGGCTTTCATCATGGGCGGAGCACGTATCTATCAACAAACTATCGACATTGCTGACGAACTCATCGTGACGCATATCCACAAAGCATTCGATGGTATTGACACCTATTTTCCTCAAATCGATCCAACGAAATGGGAAATCAAAGAACAAACCGAAATCCTCTTCGACGAAAATAGCGGCCTTGAATATCAATACGTAACATACCGCAGACTATAACATCATGAACAAAAAGAAAAATCGTTTCAAATACAACTTAATACTCCTCAACGAAACTACGCTTGAAGAGGTTTTTCGTATTAAGACATCAAAACTAACCTTCTCGCTCGCTCTGGGAACATTCACGCTTGTTTCTTTCACACTACTATCCATACTCATTTTCGTTACACCAATCAAACACATGCTCCCAGGCTATGCCGATGTGTCGGTGCGTGAAGACGTGATTGCCGAAGCTGAACGAATAGACTCTCTCGAATACATAACTCAAAACAATGAGCGACAACTAATTATAATAAAAAATATCATCGCTGACAATATCAAAATAGATTCAATTCATACTATAGATTCGACTGATATAAAACGATGGAACAAACTACCTCTCGTAGCAGGCAAAGCCGAAAGTGAATTTGTGCGACAATACGAGGTAGAAAATGCCTTCAACGTGGGAGCCGAAAATTATAATAACACAACCCCAAAATCAATAGTTTTTATTGCTCCAGCTACAGGAACTATCACACAACACTTTACTCCTAACAAAAACATCTATGGAATTACATTGGTTTGTCCACAAAACACACCGGTACTTGCACCTCAAAGTGGGCATGTGATACTCATAGATTACATCGCCAACGAAGGATACACTATCATACTTCAACACGCCGATGGATATATGTCTATCTTCCGTCAATTGGGAGAGAAACTCTGCACAATAGGCAATGAAATAAAAGTAGGCGAAGCCATTGCTTTTGTAGGCTCAAAAGACAACAAAAAACAAGACTCACAAATACAATACGAACTATGGCTCAACGGATTATGCATCAATCCCGAAGACTATATCGTGTTCTAAATAAGAAATAGGGAATAAGGAATTTTACTACTAATTACTAGATAAACTCTAACCAAATTATAAACCGAAAGTTACGAACGAGAAATAATTTTGAATTGTGATTTTTTGCGATAAGCGAGAGCAATCAAGCTTTGCTTGAATTACCGAGCGAAGCAAAAATCTATAACTATGAATTATGAATTATGAATTATGAATTAAATAAAAGGCAATCTTTAGCTATACTTGGCTCAACAGGCTCAATTGGCACTCAAACATTAGATGTGGTTCGCGAAAATCGCGACCTTTTTGATGTTTATGCCATCACTGCCAACAATAGTATAGACAAACTTATAGCTCAAGCCCGCGAGTTCATGCCCGAAGTTGTAGTCGTAGGCAACGAAGCTCACTACAACACTCTCAAAGAGGCTCTTGCCGACCTTCCAATCAAAGTATTCGCAGGTCGTGATGCTATCGCACAAGTGGCTGCTATGGATGCCGTAACCACCGTAGTTACTGCTATGGTAGGCTATTCTGGCTTGGCACCTACAATCGCTGCAGTGAAAGCAGGCAAACGCATTGCACTCGCCAACAAAGAAACTCTCGTCGTAGCAGGCGACCTCATCACTCGCCTCGTACAAGAATACCACGCAGCCATCCTTCCTGTCGATTCTGAGCATGGCGCAATATTCCAATGCCTCGTAGGTGAACACGACCAAGAGGTCGAGAAAATCATTCTCACTGCCTCTGGCGGACCTTTCCGCAACTACTCGCTCGACCAACTCCGCCACGTCAAAGCTACCGATGCTCTCAAACATCCTACTTGGCAAATGGGTGCAAAAATCACAATCGACTCAGCCTCTCTCATGAACAAAGGCTTTGAAGTAATCGAAGCCAAGTGGCTTTTCGACCTACGCCCCGACCAAATCGACGTAGTCATCCACCCACAATCCATCATCCACTCGATGGTACAATTTCGCGATAGCAGCATCAAAGCTCAAATGGGACTACCCGATATGCGCTTGCCAATCCAATACGCACTCTCATTCCCTACTCGCATACAAGCATCATTCGAACGGCTCGACTTTGCCAAATGCACAAGTCTCACCTTCGAGCAACCCGACACCACTCGCTTCCGCAACCTCGCACTTGCCTTCGAAGCTCTCAACCAAGGTGGCAATATGCCTTGCGTACTCAATGCAGCTAACGAAGTGGTAGTTGCAGCCTATCTCAACGACCAAATCGGGTTCCTCGAAATGAGCAGTGTCATCGAACAAGTAATGTCGCGCATGGCATTCATCTCTCAACCAACCTACGAAGACTACGTTGCCTGCGACCGCGAAGCCCGCATCCTCACCACAGAGTTCTTAAGATAATATTTTTTTGAAGACAAAAGAACAGAAGAACATAAAAATATAAATTTAATAAATTATGTTCTTATGTTATTCTGTCTTCTATAACCATAATAAAAACCAACAAAATTAATGGAAACAGTCTTAATTAAAGCAGCACAATTAGTATTAGCACTCTCAATCCTTGTATTCGTTCACGAACTCGGTCACTTCGGTTTTGCCCGCCTATTCAAAGTCCGTGTCAACAAATTCTACCTATTCTTCAATCCTAACTTCTCGATATTCCGTGCAAAAAAGATAAATGGCAAATGGCAATTCCGCTTCTTTGCTAAAAACTTGCCTGACCACGTACGTCAAGCTATAGATGAATTCGGCGTACCTCGCACCGACAAAAAAGGCAGACCTGTAATGGAACCTGCTCCACTCAGCGAACTCGACGACAACGATTGGCGCAAACATCCCGAAACTACCGAATGGGGTATCGGTTGGGTACCACTTGGTGGCTACTGCGCTATCGACGGTATGGCAGACGAAACTACTGATGCATCTATGCTCTCTGCCGAAGTAAAACTTTGGGAATTCCGTGCTAAACCAGCATGGCAACGCATGTTCATCATCGGTGGCGGTGTACTGATGAACTTCATAACTGCCGCCATCATCTACGCCATGATGCTATACACATGGGGACAAGAATA
>JAZOMI010000081.1:0-24290 GCA_045653825.1 Candidatus Aphodosoma sp.
GCATCTATGCAAAAAGGTGAGGGTCGTGGATTCTCTAAAGTTATCAAAATGGTGAAATCACCAAAAACTGGTGCGTACATCTTCGCTGAAGAAATCGTTCTTAACGAAAAAGTTAAAGACTATTTTGCAAAATAATTAGCGGAAAAATATATAATTGTAGAGGTATGTGAATTTACACATACCTCTCTTTTTTTATGCGATTTCATCTATACCAACAACCCCTCTTCATAGGATAACTCTACCTCTCAAGATAGTGAACCATGCCCTCAAGCAACCCTCAAGCAAGAAAACCTACAAAATTCCCTCTATTCTATTCGTTATATTGACGAAACTAACCTTTAATGCAAAATACCTCCTCTAAAATTATGTAATCTCAATATTTTTTTGTAACTTTGCTTATTAATAACTTTCAGCTTTCAACTTTTAACTTTCAACTTAAAAGATATGGGATTTTTTGATTTCTTTTCTCGTGAAAAAAAGGAGACTCTTGATAATGGACTCCAAAAAACAAAACAAGGCTTTTTTGATAAAATCAAACGAGCTGTTGTTGGTAAAGATAAAGTGGATGATGATGTACTTGATAATCTCGAAGAGGTCCTTGTTACCTCTGATGTTGGCGTAGAAACAACAGTGCGTATTATAGAGCGCATCCAAGAGCGCGTAGCTCGTGATAAATATGTTGGCACAGATGAATTGAATTTTGTGCTTAAAGATGAAATATGCCAACTTCTTGCTGAAAACAATTCTGATGACCAAGTGTCTTTCGAATCAGAGTTGCCCGAAACGCCTTACGTTATTATGGTCGTAGGCGTAAATGGTGTAGGTAAAACCACTACAATTGGTAAACTCGCTTACCAATTCAAAAAAGCAGGTAAAAAAGTTTATCTCGGTGCTGCCGATACTTTCCGTGCTGCTGCTGTTGAGCAATTAGTCATTTGGGGCGAACGAGTAGGTGTGCCTGTAGTGAAACAAAAAATGGGTGCTGACCCTGCATCTGTTGCATTCGATACTCTTACTTCGGCTAAAGCCAATAGTGCCGACGTCGTAATTATTGATACAGCAGGTCGTCTTCACAATAAGATAGGCTTGATGAATGAGCTTACAAAAATCAAAAACGTAATGCAAAAAGTCATCCCTAATGCACCTCACGACGTAATGCTCGTTCTCGATGGTTCTACTGGTCAAAATGCTTTCGAACAAGCAAAACAATTCACCAAAGCTACTCAAGTAACATCTCTTGCTATCACTAAACTCGATGGTACTGCTAAAGGTGGTGTAGTGCTCGGTATTTCTGACCAATTCAAAATCCCTGTGCGTTATATCGGACTTGGTGAAGGTATGGAACATCTTCAAGTTTTTGATAAAAAGGCTTTTGTTGAAACTTTATTTGGTGAATAATACGCATTTATGATAAAAAATCGAGTAGATATAATTTCGCTTGGCTGTTCAAAGAATCTTGTCGATTCCGAACAAGTTATGGCTCAATTTGCAAATCGTGGTTTCGATGTATTCCACGATTCTGCTGATGTTAAGGGGCAATATGTTGTTATCAACACATGTGGCTTTATTGGTGATGCTAAAGAAGAATCTATCGAGATGATTCTCTCAATGGCACAAGCCAAAAAACGTCGTAAAATCGGCAAACTCATAGTAATGGGCTGTCTCTCTGAACGCTATCGCGAAGAACTTAAAGCTGAAATCCCAGAAGTAGATGCTTTTTATGGCAAATTCGATTGGGTCAATTTAGCCAACGACCTATTCCAAGATAATATATTTACCGAAAATCAACGTATTACCACTACACCTTCTCATTATGCCTATATCAAAATAGCCGAAGGTTGCAATCGTACTTGCTCATATTGTGCAATACCTCTTATCACAGGCAAATACAAATCTCGCACTATCGAATCTATCGTTGAAGAGGTAAAATTATTGGTGGCAAAAGGCGTAAAAGAGTTCCAACTCATAGCGCAAGATTTAACTTTTTATGGTTGTGACTTATATAAAACCAACAAATTAGCCGAATTAGTTCAAACTCTTGCTAATATTTCAGGGGTAGAGTGGTTGCGTCTTCATTATGGATATCCAAACCAATTCCCATACAAACTATTAGACGTAATGCGCAATAATCCAAATGTTTGTGCATATATGGATGTTGCTTTGCAACATATATCAAATAACGTACTCACTCTTATGCGTCGCAACGTAACGAAAGAGGAGACATATGCTTTTGTGCGTCGTTTACGTGAAGGAGTGCCAGGCATACACCTTCGTACAACTCTTTTAGTTGGTCACCCAGGCGAAACAGAAGAGGATTTTAATGAACTCTTACAATTTGTCCGTGATATGCGTTTCGAGCGTATGGGAGCGTTTGCTTATTCCGACGAAGAAGGTACTTATTCTAATCTTAATTACAAAGATGATGTTCCTCAAGATGTTAAGCAAGAGAGAGTTGATTGCCTTATGGAGCTTCAAGCGCAAATATCAGAAGAGATAAATGCTCAAAAAGTTGGGCAAATTTTCAAAGTAATTATTGATCGTGAAGAAGATGATTTTTATATAGGACGCACTGAGTTTGATTCGCCTGATGTCGATGGCGAAGTGTTGATTACCAAGACTAAACAGCTTACAATTGGTGATTTCTATCAAGTCAAAATCACCGAATCTGATATGTATGACCTTTATGGAGAAGTGCTATGAATAACAAAGAATTTCAAACCGAATTAGCAAAACGTTTGGGTGTCTCTCAAAAGCGTTCTGCCGAATTGACAAAAGGATATGTAGATACTTTAGTGCAACAATTGGCTGATGCCGATGAGTTGCCTTTCATGTCTATGGGTACGTTTGAGGTTAAACAAAAAGAACAACGTGTCATAGTTAATCCTTCATCAAAAAAACGCATGCTTGTACCTCCAAAATTGGTGTTAAATTTTAAGCCATCAGCGGGGTTAAAAAACAAATATAAAGAAGTGAAATAAGGGAGGTGATTATGGTGAAACTTACAAATTCAAATATATTATCGGCGTTTCGTAAGCAAGTGGGTATCTCAAAAGCTGACGAAACAGCTTTTGCCGAGGCTTTTCAATCTACATTCGAAGAGGCTCTTTTGCGTGATAAGGTGTTAAAAATAAGTGGACTAGGTACTTTTAAGCTAATTCCGGTTGAATCTCGTAAGAGTGTGAATGTTAATACTGGTGAGGAAATTGAAATAGCAGGTCATTATAAGCTTACTTTTACGCCTGATGCCGTTTTGAAAGATAAAGTTAATGAGCCACTTGCTCATCTCGAAACTATCGAATTAGCTGATGATGTTGTTGAAAATCAACAAAAAATTTTATTAAATGCACAATATACTGAAGTTCCTGATGATTCGCAGGAGGTTGTTTCTTTTCAAGAAGATCCATTACTGAAATTAGCCGAGCAAGCAGCTGAATTAAAAGACATATTATCTGATATTAAAGCAATTGATTTGGGATTACAACCTAACGAACCAATCTTAAATGCACATAATGAGGTTGATTCTATTGTTAATGGCGAAAACTATCAAGAGGGGGCAGTTGAGCTTGAAAAAGATATAGAAGAGAAAAATATAGATTCATCTACAATGAATGAAGATAAGCAAGTTGTAGAACAAAAGGCGCAAATTGAAAAAGATAAAGCCGAAACTTTGGTTTCAGCAAAGGATATCGTTTCAGAAATAAATAATGAAGATGGATACTCACAGAGTAGTAATTCATGGATTTGGATAACGACCGCAGTTATTTTGTTCCTTGTAATAATTGGTTTATTATTATATCAAAATCGAGATTTCTTTATTACGCAGGATTCCACTCAAGAACAAACAGAGGTTGTCAATATTGATACTATAAAAACTGAAGAACTTATTGGTCTTGAAGAGCCGATTTCTAATGATTTACCACAAGAAGAAGTTGCGCTTGATGTGGAACAAGTCGTAGAAGCTGAAGAAATTATAGAAGAAGCTATTGGTGCAATAAACGAAACATCTCTTATATATTCTGACAAATTTGCTGATATTTTTAATTATAAACGAGAGTATGTTGAATTTATTGATACAATTTCGCTTAATGGAGGTAAACGTTTGACGCTTGTTGCTCTCGAATATTATGGGCATAAGGATTATTGGGTATATATTTATGAAGCAAATCGTGATAAAATCAAGCACCCTAATTCTATTCAAGCTGGTGTAAAACTTCGAATACCTAAATTAGCACCAGAGTTAATCGATGTTACAAACCCTGAAACTATCGAATATGCACGATATTTGCATGATATTTACGTGAAAAAATAATCAAACGGGAACTGCTAAGGTTCCCGTTTGTTAAATAAACCTAAAACAAACATTTTTTAACAAATTTAATGGCAATTATTTCTCATTAAAATGTTAATTTTGCAAGTCAAATTAAATATATTGTCAAAAAATTAAACAAAAATATATTATGAGTCTTAACACCGTTGATATTAGAGAATTAAACGAACGTATCGAACGTCAAAGTGCGTTTGTCGATGCCCTCGTTATGGGTATGAATCAAACAATTGTCGGACAAAAACACCTCGTAGAATCACTCCTTATCGGACTTTTGTCTGATGGTCATATCCTCCTCGAAGGTGTACCTGGTTTGGCAAAAACTTTGGCTATTAAAACATTGGCACAACTCATTGATGCCGATTATAGCCGTATTCAATTTACGCCAGACTTATTGCCTGCCGACGTAGTTGGTACAATGATTTATAGTCAAAAGAACGAAAATTTCGACATCAAAAAAGGTCCTGTATTTGCTAATTTCGTACTTGCCGACGAGATTAACCGTGCCCCTGCCAAAGTGCAAAGTGCGCTCCTCGAAGCCATGCAAGAGCACCAAGTTACTATCGGCGAAGAGACATTCAAACTCCCTGAGCCTTTCCTCGTACTTGCTACTCAAAACCCTATCGAACAAGAAGGGACATACCCACTTCCTGAAGCGCAAGTCGACCGTTTCATGCTCAAAGTGATTATCACATACCCTCAACGCGAAGAAGAACGCCAAATCGTAGCAGCTCATCTCCGTGGCGGATTTGATCCTGTAAAACCAATCCTCAAAGTCGAAGATATCATTGAGGCTCGTAAAGTAGTGCGCGAAGTCTATATGGACGAAAAAATCGAACGCTATATCGTTGACCTCGTGTATGCTACACGTTTCCCAGAAGAGTACGGATTGAAAGACCTCAAAGGTATGATTTCTTTTGGTGCATCACCACGTGCATCTATCAATCTTGCCTTGGCTGCTCGTGCCTACGCCTTCATCAAACGCCGTGGTTACGTAATTCCAGAGGATGTTCGCGCTGTGTGTCATGATGTATTGCGTCACCGCATTGGTCTTTCTTACGAAGCCGAAGCCAATAACATGACTTCCGAAGAAATCATCAACGAAATTCTCAACGCAGTCGAAGTACCTTAGTAGTTATTTTAAAACTAAATTAAATTACAAAACGAGCGGAGCGAGTAAGTCTCGCTACTCGCTACTTAATTACTCGCTACTATTTATTTTGGAAACAAGTGAATTATTAAAAAAAGTACGCCGTATTGAGATTAAAACTCGCGGATTGTCAAACAATATCTTTGCAGGCGAATATCACACAGCCTTCAAAGGTAAAGGTATGACGTTCTCTGAAGTGCGCGAATATCAGTATGGTGACGAAATACGCACTATCGATTGGAACGTTACAGCCCGTTTTCGCAAACCTTTTGTAAAGGTCTTTGAAGAAGAACGCGAACTCACCGTAATGCTCCTCATCGACGTATCTGCATCACGCCAATTCGGTACAATATCTGCTATGAAACAAGATGTTATCACCGAACTCGCCGCAACACTTGCTTTCTCTGCTATTCAAAACAACGATAAAATCGGTGTTATCTTTTTCAGTGATAAAATCGAAAAATTCATACCACCTCAAAAAGGACGAAAACACATTCTCTATATAATTCGTGAATTGATTGATTTTCAGCCCGAAAGTACTACTACTGACATCACAAAGGCTTTGCAATATTTTACCAATGTAATTAAAAAACGTTCAACAGCTTTTCTTATAAGTGACTTTATCGACGACCATCTTTCGCAAGATGCTCTTACAATAGCCAATCGGAAACACGATTTAGTTGCATTCCAAATTTACGACCGTCGTGATGCCGAACTCCCTGATGTTGGGCTTATTAAGATGAAAGATGCCGAAACAGGCGAACGTATTTGGGTTGATACATCTTCTCGAAAAGTCCGAATGATGTATAAAAATATTTGGGATGAACGTCGTCTCCGTCTTCAGCAGATGATAAGCAAAGCAGGTGTCGATAGCGTTACAATGGAAGCAAGCGAAGATTATGTAAAAGCCCTAATGCGCCTCTTTAAGATGCGTACCTAAGTTCTCTTACTTATGAAAAGATTACTAATAATATTATTCTGCATCGTGCATTGTGCATTATGCATCGATATAAAATCTCAAGTAGTTGTCTCTGCCGATATCGACTCCGTACAAATGTTCATTGGGCAGCAGGCAAAACTCTCTATACAAGCCATTCAACCACAGGATTATACTTTGCAATTCCCTGTTTTTTCTGACACAGTAGTTTCTAATTTAGAGTTAGTTTCTACTCTTAAGCCTGATACTGTGCAGTTAGATAATGGCCAATTGCAAGTTACTAATAGTTACATCGTTACATCTTTCGATTCTGCGTTGGTTTATATATCTGGTTTTGATGTGCTTGCAGGTGAAGATATCTATACTACTAATTCATTGTCAATCAAAATAGTAGATATGCCTATTGATACTACTCAACAGGCTATTACAGATATCAAAGATGTCTATAATCCACCTATTGATTGGATGTTTTATCTCACTATCGTAGGCTCTATTCTTTTGGCAATACTCTTACTCGCAATTGTGCTTTATTTGGTTAATAAATATCTCAAATCTCGTGAAAATAAAGGTGAAGAAGTGGTCGCTGAACCAATCGACCCTCGTAAGGCTCACGAAATTGCCTACGACGAATTAGAAGCTTTGCGTCAAAAGCAACTTTGGCAAGCTCAACAATTCAAGGCTTATTATACTGAACTTACTGAAATTATTCGTCGTTATATATCAAATCGTTACGATATTGATGCAATGGAGCAAACCTCCGATGAAGTGCTCTCTGAATTTCGTCAAAACAAAGAACTTCGTGAGAAAAAAGAAGAAATAAAACTATTGGCTGACGTATTACAACTTGCCGATTTAGTCAAATTCGCTAAATGGCAACCACTTCCCGATGAGTGTGAACGCTCATTTCACCAAGTTACTCAATTCATCGACCAAACAAAAGAAGTTATTATCGAAGAAAATAATAAAGCTTAAAGTTTGAATAAGAAAGATAACTTTCAATTTTCAACTTTCAACTTTCAACTTGTATTATGATTTTCAACAATCCCGAATATCTCTGGTTACTATTGGTGCTTGTGCCAATGATTGCTTGGTATATCTACAAACAATACCAAGCAGATGCAAGTTTGCAAGTATCATCAACCGAGCCATTTCATAAAATGCCTAAAACACGCAAACACTATCTTTTTCATCTTGTGTTTGCCCTTCGTTGTGCGGCATTGTTTTTTCTCGTAATTGCAATCGCACGTCCTCAATCTACCAATAGTTTTCGTAGCGAATCTACCGAAGGTATCGACATCATGTTGTCACTCGATATTTCAGGTACAATGCTTGCCGAAGACTTGAAACCTAATCGTTTAGAGGCAGCAAAAGAGGTTGCAACTAAGTTTATCGCCGACCGTCCTGACGATAATATCGGTTTGGTAGTATTTGCTGGCGAAAGTTTCACTCAATGTCCGCTTACTACCGATCATGGTGTACTCATCAATCTTTTGAATGCCGTTCAATTTGGTGTTATCGAAGATGGTACAGCTATTGGTCTCGGACTTGCCAATGCTGTCAATCGTATCAAAGATAGTCAAGCTAAATCGAAAGTAATCATTCTTCTCACCGACGGTTCTAATAATCGTGGCGATATCGCCCCTCTCACAGCGGCAGAGATTGCTAAAAAATTCGGTATCAGGGTATATACTATTGGTGTTGGTAAACAAGGTATGGCACCATATCCATTCCAAACTCCTATGGGTATTAGATATCAAAACGTACCTGTTGAAATTGATGAAGATGTATTGCAACAAATTGCAAAAATGACAGGAGGTAGCTATTTCCGTGCTACCGACAATGCCTCTCTTGGTGCTATTTATGGCGAAATTGACCAAATGGAAAAAACAAAACTTCAAGTACGCGAATATAAAAAACGTAATGAAGAATTTTTCCCTTATTTATTCACCGCATTTTTATTACTCGTTATAGAAATTCTAATCCGCAACACAGTTCTCCGTCGTTTACCTTAAAATAGGGAACAAGGAATAAGGAATAAGAAGCAAAAATCTTGAGCGTAGCGAAAAACTTTCAACTTTCAACTCTCAACTCTCAAAAGTATGCGTTTCGCAAATCCACATATATTTTGGCTTATAGCAGTAGTCGTTGCACTGATTGCTATATTTATCTACGGAGTTTACATCCAACGTCGTAAACTTCGTCGTTTCGGTAATGTCCAATTACTAAGCACACTCATGCCTAATGTTTCATATATTCGTCCTCAAGTTAAGTTCTATATGTTGGCAGTGGCATTGATATTGCTTGTCTTTGCATTGGCACGTCCTCAGATAGGTTCTAAATTAGAGAAAAGAAAAACCGAAGGTATCGAAGTGATGATTGTACTTGACGTTTCCAACTCTATGTTGGCTACCGATGTGGCTCCGTCTCGACTCGAAAATGCTAAAATGATGCTTTCGAAACTCATCGACCAAATGCCTGATAATAAAGTTGGTTTGATTGTATTTGCAGGTGATGCTTTCGTACAACTACCTATTACTGCCGATGGTGTTTCTGCCAAAATGTTTTTGTCTAACATAACAACTAAATCAGTTCCTAATCCTGGTACTGCTGTTGGTACTGCTATCGATTTGGCAATTAAATCTTTTGGCGAAGAAAATAAAGACAAAGGGCGTACTATCATCTTGCTTACTGATGGCGAAAACCATGAAGATGATGCCATTGCAGCGGCAAAATTGGCTCGTGAAAAAGGCATTATGGTTAATGTCGTAGGTTTTGGTTCTCCTCAAGGTGCGCCAATTCCGGTGCAAGGTACAATGTCTTTTTGGAAAGATAAAGAGGGTAATGTTGTAGTCTCTAAACTTAATGAGCAAATGGGGCAGCAAATTGCACAAGCTGGTGATGGAGTATATGTGCGTGCCGATAATTCCAATATTGCTCTACGTACTATCTCAAAACAATTATCTCAAATACAAAAAGGTGAAATTCACACAACTGCTTTTGCCGATTATGCCGATAAATTCTATATTTTTGCATGGATAGCATTTTTCATTCTTGTTATAGAGTTCTTTATCCTTAATCGTCAAAACAAACAGTTGAATAAATATAAGTGGTTTTAAGCAATGAAAAGATATATTATTTTGATATTTATGCTTTTACCGATGTTGGCACTATTTGCTCAAAAAGAGAGCCGTAATGTCAATAGTGGTAATAAACAATATAAGAAAGAGAAGTTTGTTGAGTCTGAAGTAGAGTATCGTAAAGGCTTAGAGCAAAACAACTCAAGCTTTTCTGCTAATTTCAATCTTGGTGATGCTCTTTATCGTCAAGAAAAATATGAAGATGCAGCTGAGCAATTCGAAAAAGCAGTAGCTCTTGCTGGTGATAATAAAGAGCGTATTGCTGCGGCTCATCACAATAGAGGCAATTCGTTGCTTCAAACTCAAAAGTTTGCAGAAGCAATAGATGCTTATAAAGAGGCTTTGCGTCATAATCCAGAAGATCACGACACTCGCTATAATCTCGCTTATGCTAAGCGAATGTTGCAGCAACAACAACAGCAACAGCAGCAACAACAAAATCAACAACAAGATCAAAAGCAAGAAGAGCAGAAACAGGATCAACAACAGCAGCAAAATCAGCAAGAAGAACAACAAGAGCAACAACAACAACAATCTCAACCGCAAGAGCAAGGCATGTCAAAAGAAAATGCTGAGCAAATTCTTCAAGCTCTACAAGAAGACGAAAAACAAACACAAGAAAAAGTAAAAGAACAACAAGCTCAAAAAGCAAAACGCTACCGCGTCGAAAAAGATTGGTAATATGAGTGTTGAAAGTTGAAAGTTGATGGCGTCGAAGACGTCCAACTATGCTTAACCGCTGGTGACTGAGTTAAAACGAAGGAACCTGCGGATAGAGAATGACTAAATAAAATACGTCCCCAAGGGGGGCGAACAATAAAATATGAATATGAGTTTAAAAAAATTATCAATATTAACAATCATTCTTTTCACCTCATTAGCCTTATTTGGCGATGAAGTGAAATTTACTGCTTCTGCACCACAACGTGTCATTGTAGGTCAACCATTTCAATTGGTCTTGTCGGTCAACGAAAATGGTAAAGACCTTCGTTTGCCTGATGTCAAAGTATTTGAAATTATTGCAGGTCCATATACATCTACAAGTAGTAGCACCCAAATAATTAATGGTGATATTCGCACCTCTAAAGAGGTTCGTTACACCTATACTTTATTGCCTCAAAAAGAGGGTGATTACCAAATTCAACCTGCGACTATTGTTGTGAAAAAGGAGAAATATTATTCTAATGTTCTCAATATAAAAGTATTACCAGAAGATAAAACGTCTCAATCGCAACAACAAGGAAACTCGCAATCTGGACAAATTCGTCAATCTCAATCAATTACCTCTGATAATTTATTCATTCGTCCTATTATTTCTCGTACGAAAGTTAAGGAGCAAGAGGCTTTACTTCTCACTTATAAATTGTATGCTCGTGTTGATGTAACTAATATTCAATCACCTAAATTCCCTGATTTTAAAGGATTTTTAGTGCAAGAAATTGAGTTGCCTCAAGACCGTACAATGCAACCTGACAACTATGAAGGTATAAATTATTATACATACGACTTGCGTAAAGTGTTGTTGTTCCCTCAAGAAACAGGTAAGGTTACTATCGAGCCAATGTCGTGTGACGTAATCGTGCGTGTGCGTTCGGCACAACAACGTCCTCGTAGTTTCTTTGATGACTTCTTTGACACTTATCAAGAAGTTTCAAAAACTGTTACTACTTCGAAGGTAAATATCACAGTAGAACCTCTACCACAACCAAAACCTGCCGATTTTTCGGGTGTTGTTGGTAAGTTGTCTTTGTCAACTAAAGTTTCTGCTACCGAAGTAGAGGCTAATCAGCCTATCACAATCACACTCAAATTGCAAGGTGCAGGCAACCTTAAAATGCTTAAAAATCCTACTTTGCAATTCCCTCAAGACTTTGAGACTTACGAGCCTAAGGCTACTAATAATTTTACGACTAGCAATACTGGACTTTCAGGTTCCAAAACTATCGAATACCTCGTCATTCCTCGTCACGATGGCGATTTTGTGATACCTGCTACTACAATCTCGTATTTCGATGTAGCATCTGATTCTTATAAAACACTATCTACCGAAGCAATCAATATTCGTGTGAATAAAGGTGCTCAGACTGCATCTAATTCGCCTGTAGTAACCAATTTCACAGGACAAGAGAAGGTTGAAGTTTTGGCAACAGATATTCGTTATATCAGTACTATGGCTCCAAATCTTCGTCCTACTGAGCGTTTTATTGCTGGTACACTATTATTCTGGTTGTTTTACATTGTTTCTTTAGTTGTTACACTAGGACTTATTATTATTTTCCGTAAACAAGCTCGTGATAATGCCAATGTTGCTTTAATGCGCAATAAGAAAGCAAACAAAGTAGCACGTCGTCGTCTTAAAGTAGCAGAACGTGAATATAAAGCAGGGAATAAAGATGCATTTTACGATGAAATCCTTAAAGCACTATGGGGCTATTTGTCTGATAAATTGTCAATCCCTGTTAGCGAACTTAACAAAGATAATATCTCTCTTCGTTTGTCGCAACGAGGTGTCTCTGAGGAAGTGATAACTGAGTTTATGAAGCTTCTCAACGACTGTGAGTTTGAACGTTATGCGCCTATCGGTGACAAACAATCGGCAATGGATCATGCCTTCAATGAAACTATTAAATTTATTTCAACCTTCGAAAATACAATTAAGAAGTAAATTGATAATTTAATATATTTTCTTGTCTTCCTATCAAAAAAAATAAAATAGAATGAAAAAGATATTTTTACTATTAATTGTGCATTGTGCATTGTGCATTGTGCATTGCCAAGAGGCTGATTGGAAAAAAGCAGAGGAGTTGTATGCTGCTAAACAATATGTTGAGGCTGCCGATGTGTATGCTGGAATGTTTCAATATGGCGAATCTGCGGCTTTGTATTATAACTATGCTAATGCTCTTTATAAGTCTAATCAAATAGGTTTGGCTATTCTCAATTATGAGCGTGCTTTGCGTCTTGACCCTACAAACGAAGATATAAAATTCAATCTTGAATTTGTAAACAAGATGAAAACTGATAAAATCGAACCTCTTGAAAAGTTCTTTATGACAGAATGGTTAGAGGCTTTGGGTCAATTGCTTACATCTAACGAGTGGGCTTACGCAAGTATTATTAGTTTCATTGTCATGCTTGTTTTGGTATTGCTTTACCTTTTCGGACGTAAAGTTTGGTTGCGTAAGACGGCATTTTTCTCTGCGTTCTTCTTGTTGTTGTTTTCTATTGTTACAATGGTGTATGCTTTTAAAATAAAGAACCTTACAGAAAACAATCCAGAAGCAATCGTTCTTGCTGGCACTGTTTCGGTGAAAAGTAGTCCTGATGATAGTGGTACAGAGGTGTTTGTTATTCACGAAGGCACCAAAGTCAATGTCCTTTCAACACTCTCTACTTGGTCGGAAGTGCGCCTCGCCGATGGCAATGTGGGTTGGCTTCAATCATCTACAATCGAAAAAATATAATGTTATTACTTGAATTAGATAAGGTTATTACATTAGCAATAAATAGTTGTCATAGTCCGTTCTTTGACAACTTTTTCTATATCTATACGCAGACGTGGACGTGGATCCCTGTTATTGTCGTTCTGCTTGTGTGGATGTGGCGCAGGTGGGGCGTGCGTTCGTTGTATGTTGTGGCGGGGATAGCTTTGTGTATATTATTGGCAGACCAAATATCTTCATCGCTATTGAAACCTTTGGTAGCACGTTTGCGTCCAACTCATAATCCTGAAATAGCCGATATGATTCATACCGTCAATGGTTATCGTGGCGGACGTTATGGCTTTGTGTCTTCTCATGCCGCCAATGCAGCTACTTTTGTTACCTTTACGACACTTATATTTCGCAACCGAATCTACACGGTTTTACTCTCATTATGGGCATTCCTCACCGCCTATTCGCGAGTCTATCTTGGTGTACACTATGTAGGCGATGTCCTTTGCGGCGCATTGATAGGTGTTTTGGTGGGTGTTGGAGTATATTTTCTACTTAAACCATTTTTAGAAAAGATTATTGAAATAGAAAAAGAGTGATTACCCTGTTTGGTTAATCACTCTTTTTTTTTTGTAAAAAAACGCAAGGTTCAATATTAAAAATAGTTAGTTGGGGGGAGAGGGGTTGAAATTAAGGAATAAAGAGCAAGGAATTGAGAAGGCGTCGGAGACGTCCAAGTATGCTTAGCCGCTGGTGATTTTTACGAGGAGCGAAGCGTTGTCGTAAAAATTACCAGCGGACAAGATAATCTTCCTCCCTCTTATGCCCCCGAAGGGGGCGAATATATCAAATAAATTTATTAATTAACTAACAAAAAATAATTAAATTATGAGAAAATTATTTACGATTATTGCCGTATTGGCAATGAGTATGTTTGCGATGGCGCAAACCAATCAATTGGTATGGGCGAATGGCCGTTTGATTTATGGCACATCAATTGAAACAATCGATAGTCTTACGTATGGTGAAATGGAATAGGTGGATACACTTCATTTGTTGTTGCCACGCACACTTATCAAGGTAGTGCATGATACTGTTTATGTGCATGATACGTAGGACCAAATGGTAATTCAATTTTCTTGCCCGCTGCTGGGTACATGAATGAAAGCAGTCTCTACGATGCTGGGTCGAACGGCAACTACTGGTCGAGTTCGCTCAACACTGACAATCCGAACAACGCCTACAACGTGAACTTCAATTCGGACTACATGGGCTGGAGCAACATCAATCGCTACTACGGACCTTCTGTCCGCCCTGTGTGCCAGTAGAATTTATCTGTTACGCATAACGGGCAAAAATGCAAGAACTTGTTGGAAAATGGCAATAACTCACTAATCACCTTGCAGAGCAGGTGCATGCGGTAGCGGGCTACCTAACCCGCTCTGTAGGCTAAAAATATTTTATTGTCCCACAAATATTACAAATTCACACAAATATATTTTGTGTAGATTTGTGATATTTGTGGGACGAATTTATTAGGGAGCAGGGAGTAGGGAGTAGGGAACAAAGATTAACCCCCTTCCTCTTCGGGGACTCCCCCTAAAACAGGGGGAGAATATGCGGGATGCCGGGCTTTTGTACAACGTGCAAAATTTTGTGAGCGCATATATTCCTCCCCTGTTTTAGGGGAGGTCCACGTAGTGGGGAGGGGTTTAATTACAAAATTGCAAGCGTCGCTTAATTCTTTTTGTGGTGTATTGTCGCATGGGCGAAATTATAGGTTGCGACGGAGGATGTTTTTGGAGGAGAATGATTTCGGTGAGTGGGTTAAGTTTGATGATGAGGTGTTGAAATGTGTAGTGAGTAAGAATTTTCTGTAATTTGAGAAAATAAATTTATGCCGAATATTATATAATGAACGTTTTATAGTGCATTTTTTAATTTTCAACTTTCAATTTTCAACTTTCAAATTTTAACTCGTTTCATGTTTTATAGCATGTTTTGAAAAATAATTGTAAAATTGTTTGGCAGTATAAAAAAAAAGTCTTACATTTACAACATCAAAAAAAATAAACTTAATACTAATCTCTAATACTTATTTATTATGATTAAAACAATCACATTTAACGAATTGCGTCGTATTAAAGATTCATTGCCTGATGGTTCAATGCACCGTATCGCCGACGAATTAGGTCTTTCTGTAGAAACAGTACGTAATTATTTTGGTGGTCATAACTATCAAGATGGTTCTGGTTGTGGTGTTCATATCGAACCAGGTCCTGATGGTGGTATGGTACAATTGGATGATACAACTATTCTTGAGATGGCTCAAAAAATCTTAGAAGAAACACACTAAGAGACGCATTACAATAAAATAAACGAGGATTACAAATAGTGATATTGGTAATCCTCGTTTATTTTAGTTACTAGTTAACTTTCAATCCTCAATTCTCAACTCTCAACTTTATTACGCTTATTTCTGCAGGCATGCCTAATCGGAAAGGGATGCCTACGTATCCTAATCCTCGTGAGACGAATAAGTATTGACTGCCTTCTTGATATAATCCGTCCCATTGGTCGAATATCCATTGCGATGGAGACCATTTGATGTTGCCTAAATCTACTCCTATCTGTGATGAATGAGTGTGCCCTGAAAGAGTTAAATCGATATATTTGTATTGTTCGCTAACCACCTCTTCTTTCCAGTGGTTTGGGTCGTGGGATAGAAGAATATTGAATTGTGCGGGCTCAAATTCCTCTGTGGCTTCTGCTAAATTGCCATAACATGGGAAAGGTGGTTTACCGCAGTTTTCTACACCAATTATACCAATAGTTGAAATTTGAAATTTGAAATTTGAAATTTGAGAATTTTTGTTATCTGTAATCTGTACTCTGTCATCTGTAATTTGAATTGCGCTATCATTCAAAAGCTCAAATCCTACGTGTCTGTATGCTTCGTATGCAGCCATGAGGTTTGCATGTTTTGCCTCATTCGATTCCCAATTGCTATAGTCGCCATAGTCGTGATTGCCCATTACGGCATAGCGTCCGAGTGGGGCTTCGATAGAGGTGAATAGGCCGTCAAATTCATTAGCTTCTCGAGCAGTAAGGTTCATCATATCGCCAGTGCAGACGAGCATCTCGGGGTTGATTTCGCTCAGTTTAGCCACTATTTTTTCGAGATAACTATCGCGAGGAGATAGGTTGCCGAGATGTAGGTCGGTGATATGCGCAATGCGTATCCCGTCAAACTCTTTCGGTAGATTTTTGGAGTAAATCGTCACTTCTCGCACTTTGATACAGTGGCGAGTTGCCATGCCTATAATGAGTCCTAATGCTACAATTAGTGCCATTACCGCACCGATATAGTGGAGAGTTCTACAACTTTTTTGTGTGAATAGTTTTACTATTTTGTCAAGTATATAAAATAGCGCATATATATTAGCAGGTAGGATAGTGAGAATAAAACCCCATAAAGCCCATTGCATTACTTTGAAATCTAACATTCCAGAGCGTGTTGCGAATTGTAGTAGAATGAATAGTAATATCAGCATTGTGGGAATAGCATACGCTGCTACAATACCGCCCGTAACTGCTCGTTTTTCTTTTAGTACATGACGTGAATATAGCACACCCGGCAGAAATGCCATTACAACTATTATGATTAGGACTGGGATGAAACGCATTAATTTATTTAATTACAACCTGCGTTAGGATTAAACCATTCAGGAATGTCGAATCCTTTGGTGCGGTTGTATCCTATTGTTGTGTCGTTATAGACGTTGTTCATATAATTACCCCATACGGGGAGGGCCATTGATGCACCTTGTCCATCAGCCATATTTGTGAAGTGGACTGTTCGGTCTTCCCAACCAACCCATACACCAGTAACTAGTTCTGGTGTGAATCCGATGAACCAACCATCTGCATTTTCGTTTGTAGTACCTGTTTTGCCTCCAGCAGGGGCATCAAATTTGTGGCGCCAACGGATGCGTCCGCCAGTACCTTCATTAATAACAGCTTGTAGCATATCGAGCATTTTATAGGTAGATTCTTCATTGAGTACCTCTTCTGTAGTAGGGTTAAACTGAGCAATAACGTTGCCAAGGTTGTCTTCGATATGTGTAACATAGATGGCTTCTGTTCGGATGCCATGGTTAGGGAATACGGTGTAGGCATCAACCATTTCAGCTACCGTTACTTCTGAAGCTCCAAGACATATTGAGATTACAGGATCAAGGAAGCCTTTGATACCGAATGAACGCATGAGATTGACTAATTGTTCGGGTGTGAGTAGGCTCATGAGGTAGGCTGTAATCCAGTTGTTTGAGTTTTGCAATCCCCAGCGGAGTGTGACTGTTTCTCCTAATTGTTTTTGTGAATCATTACGAGGAGAGAATTCACGCCCAAGTTTATCGTAAAGGGTAATAGGTTGATTTTTTGTAGTATCACAAGGCCAATATCCTTCGCTCATGGCAAGTGAATAGAGGAATGGTTTGATGGTAGAACCTACTTGACGGCGACCTTGGTTGACCATATCGTATTGGAAATATGTGAAATCGGGTCCACCAACATAGGCTTTTACGTGACCTGTGATTGGGTCCATTGACATCATGCCACAACGGGCGAATGCTTTGTGATAGCGGATTGAGTCCATAGGAGTCATGATGGTATCAATTTGCCCTTGATATGAGAAAATAGTCATTTCGGTAGGCGTATTAAATGACTCCTTTATTTCAGTATCGGTTTTTTTTGCTTTTTTTAGCATGCGGTATCTATCGCACTGACGCATGGCTTGATTCATTGCGCGGTCAACATCCTCTTGAAGGGTGTTATTAGCAAAAGGAGGGTTCTTTTTATGTTTTAGGGTTTTCATGAATTTTGCCTGCATGTCGGTGAAGTGTTCTTCTATAGCTTGTTCTGCATAGCGTTGCATGCGAGCATTTATTGTAGTATAGATTTTTAAACCATCGTGATAGATGTCGTATTTAGTGCCATCATTTTTAGGATTTTTTTCTATCCAGCCATATAAAGGGTTATTTTCCCATTCGAGTGAATCGAGGTAGTATTGTCCGTATTGTTTGAGTTGCCAAGAGGCGTAGTTTTTGCGTTTTGGTTCTTTGGCTTGAAGGGTTTTACGGAGATATTCGCGGAAATATGGAGCGATGCCGAGTTTGTGGTCGACACGGTGATAATCAAGTTCGATAGGAAGTTGTTGTAACGAGTCGCATTCGGCTTGAGTTATGTGTTTGGCTTTGACCATTTGTCCGAGTACTACATTGCGGCGTTCTTGGCATTTGGGACGTCGACGTGTTGAAGCTGGATTATATAATGATGGATTTTTGCACATACCGACAAGTGTGGCTGCTTGCTCGATATTGAGTTCTGATGGTTCAACTCCAAAATAGACACGTGCTGCGGTTTCGATACCTACGGCATTGTTGAGGAAGTCGAATTTGTTGAGATACATTGTGATAATCTCTTCTTTTGTGTATAGTCTTTCGAGATTTATTGCTATTACCCATTCGATAGGTTTTTGTAGGGCACGTTCGAAGATGTTGGATGCGGTAGGGGAGTAGAGTTGTTTTGCTAATTGTTGAGTGATGGTAGAACCTCCACCTGCGCCTGATTGTTGAAGGACGACGCGTTTGATAAGTACACGTAGTAGTGCTTCGCCATCTATGCCAGAGTGGGTGTGGAAGCGTGCATCTTCGGTGGCAATGAGTGCGTTGATTACGTTAGGCGAAATTTCGTTGTAGGTAGTGAAAATACGATTGTCTTTTGCAGTAAAGAATGTGCCGATACGTTCACCATCAGAGGAGATAATTTCTGAGGCGTATTTGTTTTTCGGGTTCTGCAATTCTTCAAGTGGTGGTAAATAGCCTATTGCACCATTGGCAATGAGTACAAAAATGAGTACAATTGACAATATTCCTATTGTGAATAGTCCCCAAAATGCAAAAAAGAAGTTGCGTTTTTGTTTTGCTGTTAAAGGTGATGCGGTTTTTGTTTTTTTCTTTTTAGAAATCATATTTTTTTACGAGTTTATTCATTATCGGTATAAAAATTAATATTGATACAATTCCAATTACTGATCCAACTAATACGTCTTCAAGAAAGTGTTGTGATAGATAAATTCTTGAATATCCGCAAAATAGAGCGGTGAGTAAGCATAATATTTTTTGCCACCATTTAGGGCAGAATAGTGCAATGGCAAAGCAAAATGCAAAGGCAGCGGACGTATGTCCTGAAGGGAATGAAAGTGTAGAATGTAAATCAACGCCTTCTACAACAGGGAAGTTAATTCCTAATTCCGACAATATAACAGAAGGTCTCGTTGCTCTAAAAATATGCTTTAGTGGTGTGGTGATTAGTGTAGCAACTAATTGTCCTGCAAGTATTATTGCAGCAATTCTCCATTTTTTTAGTAGTAGGAGAATTCCGCCAACAGCACAAGGCACCCAACCTCCAACTTGGGTGAAATATTTGAAGAAAATATCTAGAGTAGGAGTATGAAAACCATTAAGAATTAGGTGCATCCCTACTTTGTCAGTGATAAACCATAAGACGAGTCCTACAATCCATATAATGGCAAATGGTATTAGAAATGATTTGTTTTGCATTTTATAAATTTTTATAGGTGTCTAAAAGTTTGTGAGCTGCAGCAAATGAGGTCATTTCGTTGTTGTTTACCATGTTTTCGTATTTTTTCAACAAATCTTCTATAGTAGGGTTGTTATAGAAACTTGTGCGGAGATATTCATCGATAGTTTCGTACATCCAGTATTTACTTTGTTGGTTTCGGCGATAGTCGAAATAACCATTTTTGTTGGTAAATGCTACATAGTCAGTAACCATTTTCCAAACTTCGGGGATGTTGATATGTTCGAATGCTGAACAAGTGGTTACTTGTGGAGCCCATCCTGATTCTGGCATAGGGAATAGGTGGAGGGCGTTTTGGAATTGGCGTTTAGCGAGTTGTGCTTTTTCGATGTTGTTGCCGTCGCATTTGTTGATAGTGATGCCATCTGCCATTTCCATAATACCGCGTTTGATACCTTGAAGTTCGTCGCCAGTACCTGCAAGTTGGATTAGAAGGAAGAAGTCGACCATCGAGTGCATAGCTGTTTCTGATTGACCGACGCCGACAGTTTCTACGAAAATAGTGTCGAAACCTGCTGCTTCGCAAAGGATTATGCTTTCGCGAGTTTTGCGTGCTACACCACCGAGTGAACCAGCTGATGGTGAAGGTCGAATGAAGGCATTTTCGGCGATAGAGAGTTCTTCCATGCGTGTTTTGTCGCCAAGTATAGAGCCTTTTGAGCGTTCTGAACTTGGGTCAATAGCTAATACGGCAAGTTTGTGATTTTGTTCTTTGCAAAGGTATGTGCCGAGGGCTTCGATGAATGTTGATTTGCCTGCACCAGGCACGCCTGTGATGCCAAGACGAATTGATTTGCCTGCATGAGGAAGACATTTTTCGATAACTTCTTGTGCAACAGTGTGATGTTCAGGCAAAAGACTTTCGACCAAAGTTACTGCTTGACTAAGTACAGAACGATTACCAGCAAGGATGCCTTCAACATAGTCATTAACAGATAATTGGCGACGTTTTACGCGACGAGTTAAGTATGGGTTTACTATAGGAGGTTGTTCTACGCCTTGATTTACCGTTAAACCTTTGTATTCTTCACTATTTTCGATGTGTGACATATTTTTTAGATATTAGATATGAAACACGAGATACGAGACTTTTAGGTCTTGTATCTCGTGTCTAAAATTTTGGGTCTTTAAAAATTATTATTGTACTGTAGGAACAGATGCGTTTTCTTCAGCAACTGGAGCTACTTGTTTTGGCGTTACTTTACCTTTGATGAATAGTACTTGAGTGAAATCTTCAGTACCATTGCTGAGAGTTACAGTAACTGATTTGTGAAATGCACCTGGACGACCAGAAGCGTTATAAGTTACTGTGATTTGAGCTTCAGCTCCTGGAGCGATAGGTTCTTTGCTCCAAGCAGGAGTGGTACAACCGCAAGATGCGCGTACGTTTTTGATTGTCAATGGGCCTTCTGTTGCGTTTTTGAATGTAAATACGTGACTTACACGGCCATCTTCTTCTTTGATTACACCAAAATCATGTGTTTTTTCAGCAATTTCGATAACTTGTTTTTCTTGAGCTGAAACTGTAAGTGCCATAATCAAGGCAACTGCAAATAATAAAAGCTTTTTCATTTTTATTTGATTTTTAATGTTAATTAATATGCTATTTTATAAAGTACAAAGTTACAAAAAAAAAACGATATGTTGCACTATAAATCCGAGTATTTTTGCTTTTTGTTTATATAGACTTGCCAAATGAGCCAAAGGTTTAATAGGCCTGAAGGTTTTTTATGTTTTGTTAGAGCAAGATTTGTCGCTCTATCAGCTTTAAAATTCTTGTACATCCTAATAAATTCAGTCTGTGCTTCAATTACAGCCCATGCGTTTTTAGGTTTTCGTTGCAACAACATTTGCAATGCAGCCACCCAATCAAGTAATAATCTGAACATATATGTCCACCAATAGCGGTCGGATGAAAGATTTTTGTATAATAATAGGGCGTTATTGCGGAAATTAAGTTTTGTTTTAAATGGCGATTCATACCCAAGCGAACCTCCGCCTACGTGATAAACAACTGATTGTGGTACGCATACGATAGATGCCCCACGAGCCTTCAGTCTCCAACAAAGGTCAATCTCTTCTTGATGAGCGAAAAATCGTCCATCCAAACCGCCAGCATCCCTATAAGCCTTACTCCTGATAAATAGGCAAGCCCCTGTAGCCCAAAATATCTCTTCAATTGTATCGTACTGATTATTATCAACTTCCACATTACTCATCACACGACCACGGCAAAGAGGGTAGCCATATATATCCATAAAACCACCTGCAGCGCCTGCATATTCAAATTTTTTAGGTTCGTGTTCAGAACGGATTTTAGGCTGACATGCTGCACATTCAGTATGTGTTTCCATATAACTAAAAAGTGGAGTTAACCAATCTTCTGGAGTGCGAATATCTGAGTTTAATAATACATAATACTCATTATCAACCAATTTCAACGCTTGATTATATCCTTCAGCAAACCCATAGTTCTTGTCAAACGTAATGAGTCGCAACTCAGGATATGTAGCCTTCAACCATTCTACCGAACCATCAGTCGAACCATTATCAGCCACAACAATTTCTGCCTCTCCCGAATTAGTAATTACCGTAGGCAAATACTGTTGCATCAATTTCTGTCCGTTGTAGTTCAGTATAACAACCGAAACTTTATTTAATCCACAATTCATAATTTTTTTGCTTATCGGCTCAAAGACCTTCGGTTCATAATCCCTATTCCTTATTCCTTATTCCTTGTTCCTTGTCTATAGTGTTTCCACCTTTTGTGCGACCAAAGCCAATATTCAGGGTTTTCTCTAATATCTCGCTCTAATTTAATAAAATACGCTTTAACCAACTCCTCCTCACTCATTAATTTAGGGCTTTCGGTTATCACTTCGAAATGAGCAATATAATGACCTTTGCTAATAGGTGTTATTTTTAGATATAAAACCGTAGTATCAAACTTCCTAGCAATAGTAGCCCAACCCGATTGCACCGCAGTTTCTTGGTTTAAGAAATCAATCCAATAATGTACATTTCGTCTTGTAGTGTTTTGGTCGGCAATGTAAGCAATGATATTAGGTTTTCCTTTCTTATTTAAATCAATTAACCCTCTCAAAGCCTGTTTCATATCAATACAATGCACTCCAAAACGACTTCTAATTTTAAGAAATAAATTATTGAAAAATTTGTTTTTTATTCGTTTATAAAGCGTTCCAACAATAAATTTGTCGCTCCAAAGAGGCACCGATGCCATCCAATCCCAATTGCCATAATGTCCTATTATGGCAGTCATGTTACGTCCTTGTGCAGCAAAATATTCGAGAAGTTCAATATTATCGAATACAAATTTATGCTTAATCCTTTCTGGTGATATAAACATAAATTGCAAACTTTCAATGTTTTGGCGCACAAAATGACGATAAAAGTTATCAACAACCAAAGCACGTTCCTTCTCACTTTTCTCAGGAAAAGAACGTGCTATGTTTTCAGTAACAACTTTCAGTCTATATCTTACAATATATCTGAGAATAAAATAGAGCATTTACTCTTCTTCAGTGTATATACCGATTGTTTTGCCGTATTCAAATTCACTATCAAGGATAGCCTCAAGAGTATATTCATCCATCTCAACGATTTGTTCTTTGCGAATAGCAGCAAGAATAAAGTTGAACATATCCTCTTCTGCAATGGTAGCTTCTTCGACAGTATCTTCTTCAATCAAGTCATTTTCAGCATAATACTCACAAATCAAATCAAGTACATACTGAATGTCATCGTCCGACACTTTATCTTTTAATTCTTCAGGCAAATGATTGAGGATAAATTTGATACATTCTGTATCATCTACTTCGATAAAATCTTTTTCTTCGTTCATTGTTTTAGTGATTTATTAGCGAGAAATGTCGCTTGGTTAGTGATTACAAAGGTAGTAATAAATTTTTTATTGTGCAAAGTTTTTTTTGAAATATTTTATCCGAGTTGATTATTCAACTTTGATTTATTTGATAGTTTTGTAAATAGATACAGAATGGGTGTTATTATATATAATGTGTATAATAAAATATTTTTCACTAATAAATATGAGTTTTTTTTGCTAAAAAGCGTAATAAATTTCAAAAACGCGAAAAAATTTATGTTATAAAACATCTTTTTTGACCTAAAAAACACTCTAAAAAGCCTCAAAAACGGTATAATATCCATAAAAACACAAAAAAAATGAAAGTTTTTCTTTTTGAGATACAATTAGTTATAAAAAACTTTGCAAAAAAGATTAAAAATATTTTGGTAGTTTCAGAAAAAGCAGTAACTTTGCATCCGCAATCGAGAGAGGTTGCCTGCGAGTTAAAAAAGCAGACGTTTGAAAGAAAAAACAAATATTTTTTTTTGAAATATTTTGTCAGTTCAAAAAAATGTCGTAACTTTGCAGTCCGTTTCGACGAAAACGGAGATAAGTTCTTTGAAAGATTGAAAACAACAAAAATGTAGTATAAGTACAAGGTAAATAAAATACCACCGTCAAAAATTAACTACAATAAAAACGCTTGAGTTTAGGGAGCAAACGAATAAAAAAATAAATGTACAATGAAGAGTTTGATCCTGGCTCAGGATGAACGCTAGCGATAGGCTTAACACATGCAAGTCGAGGGGCAGCATGAAC
>JAZOMI010000082.1:0-4239 GCA_045653825.1 Candidatus Aphodosoma sp.
TGTTATTCTGTTTTCTAAAAATAAAAATCATGTTCTCATGTCTTCATGTATAAAAAAATAAAAACGAAGCGAAGCTGAGTAAGTCTTGTTACTCGTTACTCGCTACTAATAGTCTAAAAAATGAATGTAATTAGCGGAAAAGATATGGCGGCTGCATTGAAGCAACAATTGGCTGCCGATGTGGTTAAATACGCCGAAGAGTACGGACGTAAACCAAACCTTGTAGTAATACTCGTGGGCGACGACCCAGGTAGTGTGTCGTATGTTACTGGTAAGGCTAAAGCTGCCGACGAAGTAGGTATCGACAATAGCACAATTCGTCTTAGTGAACAAACTACTGAAGAGGAACTCCTTGACCTTGTGCGTGCTCTCAATGTTGATACAACAGTAGATGGTATTCTCGTTCAATTGCCATTGCCAAACGGTATCAACGAAGAGAAAGTGATTGAAACTATTGCAAAAGAGAAAGATGTCGATGGTTTCCACCCGATGAACGTGGCTGCTTTGTGGCAAAAACGCCCTTGTGTGTTGCCTTGTACTCCAAAAGGTATCATCCGTTTGATGAAGAATATGGGCATCGAAATTGAGGGTAAACGTGCTGTGGTGATTGGCCGTAGCAACATCGTAGGTTTGCCTGTGACTAAGTTGCTCATGGACGAAAATGCAACTGTGACAGTGTGCCATAGTCGCACAAAAGATATCGCTAAAGTATGTGCCGAAGCTGATATCCTTGTGCCTGCATTAGGTCGTCCTAAATTCGTGAAAGCAGAGATGGTGAAAGAGGGTGCTGTGGTGATTGACGTAGGTGTTAACCGCGACCCTGAGACTGGTAAATTGTGTGGTGATGTGGACTTTGATGAAGTTGCACCAAAAGCATCATATATCACAAAAGTGCCAGGTGGCGTAGGTCCTATGACTATCGCTTGCTTGATGGAAAACACCGTAGAGTGCTACCTCAACAACGTAAAAGCACAAGCGAAATAAAAATATATTTTATTTGCAAAACAATATTGATGCACCCATAAAAATATGTGGTGCATCTTTTTTTGTAAATACTTGTTTAATTCAGAAATAATTTCTACCTTTGCATTGACATATAGGAGTTGCATCTCATAAACTAGGGACACGGAATGCTATGTCAGCAATAGCAAAGAGAGTATGCCTAACAAGCATTGAAATAGCACTCTTCCGAGTAGCGTTCTCGGGTTATAAAGTATAGCATTTTTGCTCATTTCTTCTTGTATCTAAAATTTGGTCGTTTTAAATCGTAGTTGAAGTGATAAGTTAAGAATGTTCACGTTCTGCGTGAACTTACTTATCGTAACTACGTGGTTAGACCAAATACCAAGATATAAGCGAGAAAGTTAAGTTCTCGCTTTTTTTATTGTATCACTTAAAATATTTATGATTATGAAAAAGTTATTTTATTTAGTAACTCTAGTTGTAATTAGTTTATCTATTTTTACTGCGTGCGAGCCTTCAATAGGAAAAGATAGAATGGGTAAGCATAAAGGACCTGAATATGTTGACCTTGGTTTGCCATCAGGTTTGAAATGGGCGACATGCAATGTAGGTGCAACAACACCAGAAGAGTATGGTGATTATTTTGCATGGGGAGAGGTTGAGCCAAAAACAACTTATAATTTGGATACATACAAGTATTATGATGGGTCTAATTTTACAAAATATACGGGTAGTGATAAAACTGTATTAGACTCAGAAGACGATGCAGCAACTGCCAATTGGGGTGGTGCATGGCGTATGCCAACTAAGGCAGAGCAAGATGAATTGCGTACTAAATGCAAATGGGATTGGACTACACAAAATGGTGTGAATGGTTATAAAGTGGTAGGACCAAATGGTAACTCAATCTTCTTGCCCGCTGCTGGGTACATGGACGAAGGCACGCTCTACTATGCTGGGGCGTACGGCGAATACTGGTCTAGTTCGCTCGACTCCGGCAGTCCGAGCTACGCCTGCTACGTGTACTTCTATTCGGGCTTCGTGGACTGGCTCAGCAGCAGTTGCTACTACGGACAATCTGTCCGTCCTGTTTGCCCTTAGTCAATGCACAATGCACAATTTCGGCAAAGTCACTAACGACTTTGCCGATTTTTTTTGTTTTTATGAGTTGTGTGAATTTTTATTTGTTGGGATTTGTGCGACCCCTTTGGGGTCTTTTTTTTAACCTTGCGGTTGAGCGGACGCTTGAGCCAAGCGTCCCTACATTGTGGGGTTATGGGATTTTGGGGGAGGGTTATTCGGAGATTCCGAAAACGTGAGATTGGATGATTCCGAGTGAATCGACGAGATAGCTACCGCTGAAGCCTGTGATGTCTTCGGCGGTAATTTTTTGTCGGTAGGCTTCTAGGTAGGGTTTTGAGAGTGGGGCATAACTCCAGTGCCAGCGTTCTTCGGCATAGCCTGTGCGAGTGGGGTCGGCTGTATAGGGTTGGAAGAAGCCGAACTTGTGGGCATTCTGACAGAGCCATTGGTAGATACGGAGACCTTCGCCATGAGTCCAATAGTCAGGTTCGACGGAGATGAAGTCGAGGTCGGTGCCCCAATGGTGACGCGATGTGCCTGGCATAGAGGAGTAGCGCATGATGGAACGGATTTTGGTTGAGTCGTTGCCAGGGGTGTTTTGCCATTTGCGATTCCAGATTTGGAGTTGGCGGTCGAAGTTGCGGGTGGCTGATACGATGGTGAGGGTGATGCCATCGCGGAGTGCTGAGTCGCGCATGGCGAGATATGCTTCGAAGGTTTCGCGGTGGCAATACATTGATTTGTTGGATGCCATCTGCTCGGGGATGAGGACGAAGTTGGAGTCGGTGGCGGGGTTGAATTTGCCAAGGAGAATCTCTTTGGAAATGAGGAATGAGGAATGAGGAATGAGGAGTGAATTTTTATCTGTTTTTTCGTTATTGTCTGAAGTCTGTTGACTTTGGATTGAGTCTTGAGGTTCGCTATTAGTGTTTTGGGCTTTGTGGTTGGTGCAAGCGAGGAGCGAGAGGATGATGAGTAGGCTGATTAGTTTCATATTTGTATAGTTTTTTGTGTTTTGTCATGCAAAGTTACTAAAATAATTCGATAATTTTTTGGTTATATTTGTTAAATGTTGTATATTTGCAGAGTTAATTTGAAAGAGAAGGTTCTATATGAAAAAGATTTTGTTTTTGTTAGTTTCATTTGTGCTTTGTGGAATTGTGATATTTGCTCAAGATTCGACAGATAATAAGAAAAATGAGTTTGTATTGAAGTTGGTGAATGATATCATGTCGGCTTGTGAGGAGGGAAAAGACACAACGATGAGAACAGATGTGGTGATGACGTCGGATAGTTTGAAGTCATATATCATAAGTGTGGCAAAAGGCGATTCTGTCGTGTTTGATTCGTTGACAACAGAGGAGCGAGATAAGGTGGTGGATTTTGTGAAGGTGGTTGCCTCGAAGGCCGATTCGGACTCTGCAAAAACGATAGTCACTACGGTGAAGCGTTCGACAAAAAAGATAACATTTGACTTGGATTTCGATGCGTTGGGCGATAGTATTGTGTTTGAGTTGGATTTGGATAGTGTGAAATGAAAATTGCTTTGGAAGAATGATAAAAATTAGTACAAGAATGGGGTTTGTGATAGTGAGTTACAATCCCTATTTTTTTTATTAAATATTTTGGTGTATTAACATTTTTTTTTTACCTTTGCAAAGATAATTATATTTGTCCGAAAAGTTATGTTTAATATTGGTACACAGAGATTTGAGGTGTGCGCTAAGATGCGTATGGTGTTGATGTGTGATGTTGTGTGCCATGTTGTGAGTGAAGAGTGATGCCGTGTGCGTCGCTTTTTGTGTTTTTTATATGTACTAAGTCAAAAGTTGCTAGTCGTAAAACTGTATTATCTGATATTAAAAATTTTAAAAAAAATATTAATGAGACGAAGCTAATAATTGTGCATTGTGAATTATTCATTGTGCATTGAAAAGGCTCGCTACTAAAAATCTATATAATATGATTGAACGTTATAGTCGTCCAGTGATGCGTAATGTCTGGACAGAAGAAAACAAATTTGCGGCTTATTTGAAGGTGGAGCTTTTTGCTTCTGAGGCTTGGAGTAAGTTGGGTGTTGTGCCTGAAGAGGATATTAAAAAGCTTTGGGATAATGCGTCGTTTTCTATTCCTCGTATCTACGAGATTGAGCAACAAACTCGTCACGATGTGGTGGCTTTCACACGTGCGGTG
>JAZOMI010000083.1:0-13375 GCA_045653825.1 Candidatus Aphodosoma sp.
CGAATTGCAGATTGTTCAAGTTGGAACAGAATTATCGTTCGACACAGACGATTGTGAATGCGGCTAACTCGTTGATAGCTAAGAATAAAAATCAGATACCGAAGACGGTGTATAGTAAACTGTCGGTAGGCGAGCCGATTGAGGTTGTGTCGACATATAGCGACTTTGAGGAGGGGTATGCAGTGGCGAAAGATATTCAGTATGTGGTGAAGAATAAATTTGCGGCGTATGAGGATGTGGCGATATTGTATAGGACTAATGCTCAGAGCCGTGTGTTAGAGGAGTCGTTGCGCAAAAGCGGTATTCCGTATAAAATATATGGCGGTTTGTCGTTCTATCAGCGTAAAGAAATAAAGGATGTGATAGCCTATTTGCGATTGATAATCAATCCGTCGGATGAGGAGGCGTTGAAGCGTGTGATAAATTATCCGGCTCGTGGAATAGGCGATACTACGCAACAAAAATTGTTGAAAGTGGTGCATGACAATCCTCGAGTGCCAGCGTTGGAGATAATTGCTGACCCATTGAAATTTGGAGTAGATGTGAAGAGTGCGGCAGCGGGTAAGTTGCAGAAATTTGCAGAGTTGATAAACTCATTCCTTGATGAGAATGAGCAACAAGACGCATATCATGTGGCTGAACGTGTGGTGTTTGGCTCGGGAATTATGGCAGATGTGTCGGCTGATACTTCGGTTGAAAATCTTTCGCGTAAAGAGAATATACAGGAGTTTTTGAATGCAGTGCATGAATTCTGCGACCAAAAGGTGAATAATGGTGATAATGACATACGCTTGGTGAATTTCTTGAACGAAGTGTCGTTGATAACAGACCAAGATACTGATAAAGAGGAAGATTTGCATGCAGTTACGATGATGACAGTGCATGCGGCGAAGGGGTTGGAATTCACGTATATATATATTGTGGGAATGGAGGAAAATTTGTTCCCAAGCATGATGGTAGAGAGCGAGCGCGACTTGGAGGAGGAGCGAAGATTGTTTTATGTGGCAATAACTCGGGCAAAAGAACGTTGTATGATTACGTATGCCAAGAGTCGTTTTCGCAATGGGCAGACACAATTCTCAAATCCAAGCCGATTCTTGTATGATATAGATAGGCGATATTTGCGATTGCCGAATGATGCGTCGTTTGGTGGTGGCGGAATTGTTGATCCATATTCGATGTTTGATACACAATCGGTTACTCGTTCGTATTCAGGCACACAAGATATATTTAAGAAGCGCGAGGTGATTAAGACACCCGTGCCAAAACAGGTGCATAAGGGAACGTTTAAGCCAGTGAGTTCAGCATCGAGAACGCCAGCGTCGCCACAAAATGTTATGGGATTCTATGTCGGCGAACGCGTGGAGCATAGTACGTTTGGATTAGGTAAGATATTGGAAATTACGGGTGATGGCGATAATCGTAAGGCACGGATTGACTTTGATGAGTTTGGCGAGAAACAATTGTTGTTGAAATATGCAAGATTGAGTAAGGCATGATGAAATATAAAATACTATTGATATTGTTGATGATGTCGGCGGTGTTGTCGGCGCAGAAGGTGTATGTTAGGGGCTATGTTCTTAACGAGGAGAAGCGTGCGGTGGAGTTTGCGACAGTGCAGATAAAAGAGACAGCCACGGGAACAATTACGAACGAAAAGGGGTATTTTGAATTGTCGTTTCAAAGGCAGGATTCTATTACATTGCAATTTTCGTATGTAGGGTATGTGGCAGCCGAAAGAAAGGTGGCGATAGGAGACGAATTGGCATATACTGTGGTGGTTAATTTGCAGACAGACACAGAGTTGCTTGATGAAGTGGAAGTTAAGGGCTATCAGCGTCAGACTTCGACAATGATGACGCTTGATAGTGAGAGTCTTAGATTGATGCCTGATGCGTCGGGTGGAAATATTGAGAGTCTTTTGACTACGTTTGCAGGCGTGAGTTCGAACAACGAAATGAGTTCGCAATACTCTGTACGTGGAGGTAATTATGATGAAAATAGTGTGTATGTCAATGGAATAGAGGTGTATCGTCCGCTACTTGTGCGTGCAGGACAACAAGAGGGTTTGAGTTTTATCAATCCAGATATGGTGGGCGAAGTAAACTTCTCGGCAGGTGGTTTTGATGCGAAATATGGCGACAAGATGGCTTCGGTGTTGGATGTGAAATATAAGAAACCATCGAAGTTTGAGGCAAATTTGGCGGCATCGTTGCAAGGAGTGTCGGCATACGTGGGTGCAAGTGGTAAGAATTTCACACAGATGCATGGTATTCGCTTTAAGACAATGCAAGTGTTGCTTGGAACACTTGAGACGAAAGGTGAATATAGTCCGTATTTTGTAGATTATCAGACTTATATGACATGGCAAATGTCGAAAAAATGGGAGTTCACGTTCTTGGGAAATATATCGCAAAACTACTATAATTTCACGCCTAAAAGTCGTAGTACGTCGTTTGGTACAATATCGAATGCTAATAATTTTACGGTCTATTTCGATGGAAAAGAGCGAGATATATTCCGTACATATTTTGGTGCATTAGGATTTAATTATCGTCCAAATGATGAAGTTACCCTCGGATTTAATGCAAGTGCATTTAATACAAATGAGCAAGAAACCTACGATATTACGGGTGAATATTGGCTTTCGGCATTGGATATGAGTGGTGGTGCGCAGGATGAGAACGAGGCTCCAACAGGGTCGTTGGGTACGGGAATGTATCACGAGCATGCGCGTAATCGGTTGAGTGCTACGGTGATAAATATAGGTCATTCGGGCGATTGGAAATTGTCGAATAATAGTTTGCAATGGGGGGTGAATTATCAGCGAGAGATAGTTCTCGACCGCATAAGTGAGTGGGAAAGTCGTGATTCAGCAGGATATACATTGCCTGTAAATCCTGAGCAGGTAGAGATAATTTATAACCTCTATTCGAATGTAGATTTGTATTCTAATCGCTTACAAGCTTATGTGCAAGATACTTATAAGCATCATGCCGACCATGGAACATGGGCATTTACGGCAGGTGTGAGGGCGAATTATTGGACATTCAATAACGAATTTTTAGTGTCGCCACGTGCGACGGTAGCATTTTTTCCTAATTGGAAAGCCGATATAAATTTCAGACTTTCGGCAGGGGTGTATCATCAAGCTCCATTCTATAAAGAGTTGCGCACAGAGCAGACAGACGAGTATGGAAATAATTATGTTGCTCTGAATAAAGATATTAAAGCACAGCGGTCGTTACATGCTGTGTTTGGAATGGACTACTTTTTCCGTGCGTGGAATCGTCCGTTCAAATTGACAATGGAGGCGTATTATAAACCATCGGACCGAGTAATAAGTTACTATGTCGATAACGTGCGTGTGCGCTATTCGGGTCAGAATGATGCAGTTGCATATACTGCAGGCGTTGATGTGAAGTTGTTTGGCGAATTCGTGCCTGGCACCGACTCATGGATTTCGTTCTCGTGGATGCGTTCGCGCGAAGATATTCTCGGCGACCATTATTCAGCATATAGTAATGTGGGTAATTATTTGGGAGAGGTTTATCCTAGTTATATTTCGCGACCAAACGAACAGAGATATAATATTTCGTTCTTCTTCCAAGACTATGTGCCTAACCATCCAGAATATAAGGTACATTTGAAATTGGTGTGGTCGGACGGATTGCCATTTGGTGCGCCACATTCTGAGCGTTATCAAGCAGTATTGCGCACAAAGGCGTATAATCGTGTCGATATTGGTGCGTCGCGAGGCTTTGTGCAAGGACGCGAAAAATGGATGCAAAAACTCGACCCTGTGAAGAATATTTGGCTCAGCCTTGAATTGTTCAACTTGTTTAATATCAAGAATGTAAACTCATACTATTGGGTTACGGATATCTATAATGGGCAGTATGCCGTGCCGAATTATTTGACCGGATTTATGGTTAATTTTAGAGTGTCGGTAGGGTTTTAATTAATTAAAAATTAAAAATTAAGAATTAAAAATTAAAAAATATGAAATCACTAACAAAAACATTTACCGTTGAATCAAAAGACACAGCAGCGCGTGTCGGTTCAGGTGGTTTGGAGGTACTTGCAACTCCTACAATGATTGCATGGATGGAAAATACTGCTCTCGAATTGGCAGGCAAAGATTTATCAACCGAAGATACCACAGTGGGCATCGGACTTACAGTTCAGCACACAAAAGCTTCAAAAGTAGGTGAAGTCATCACTTGCACAGCAACTGAAGTAGCCGTTGATGGTCGTAAACTATCATATCGCATCGAATGTTTTGACTCGCAAGGCAATTCAATCGGCACAGCCGACCATGACCGATTCGTAGTCAACGCCGAAAAATTCATGAAAAAAGTAATGGGATAATATTCCCAAACAAATTAACCTCTAATTTTCAGCAATATATATCATATAAATTCATTTTATAAAATTTTCCTTTTTCTCTTGGTCGTATGAATTTATTTGGCTACCTTTGCAAAATTAAAGTCAATAGTCGAAAGTCAATAGTCAACAGACGTCAAACACATTAGACTAATTTGGCACAATAACTAGTAACTATTCACTAATAACTAATAACTAATTCCTATGGACACTATCAAATTTTCAGGCAAAACACGCACTGAAAGCGACCTTATCGGTTCAAAAGAAATCCCTGTAGAAGCAATGTACGGTGTACAATCTCTCCGTGGCTTCGAAAACTTCAAAATCTCTGGCCGTTTGATGAACGAATACCCTACATTCATCAAAGGTATGGCTATCACTAAAAAAGGTGCTGCTATCGCTAACCACAAACAAGGCAAATTGACTGACGAACAATTCAAAGCCATCTGCCAAGCTTGCGACGAAATCTACGCTGGTCAACACCACGAATGGTTCGCTTCTGATATGATTCAAGGCGGTGCAGGTACTACAGTAAACATGAATGCCAACGAAGTTATCGCTAACCGCGCTTTGGCTATCATGGGTCACCAATATGGCGAATATCAATACTGCTCACCTAACGACCATATCAACGCATCTCAATCTACTAACGATGCCTACCCTACTGCATTCCACTTCGGTCTTTACCTCAAAACTCCAGAACTTATCGAAGCTATGGAAAAATTCATCGCTTCTCTCGAGGCTAAAGCTGCTGAATTCAAAAATGTAGTAAAAATGGGTCGCACTCAATTGCAAGACGGTGTGCCTATGACTCTTGGTCAAACATTCCAAGCTTTCGCTAACGGCATGAAAGAGCAAGTAAAATGCTTGAAAGCTGCTGCCGAAGAATTGCTTTGCATCAACATGGGTGCTACTGCTATCGGTACAGGTATCTGCTCTGAACCTGGCTACAGCAAACTCTGCACTGAAGCTCTCCGCGAAATCACTGGTTGGAACGTAACTTTAGCTGAAGACCTTATCGAAGTAACTTCTGCTACTGACGTTCTCGTTGCTTACTCTTCTTGCTTGAAACGCATCGCTTTGAAGAGCATCAAAATCTGTAACGACCTTCGCTTGATGGGTTCAGGTCCTCGCTGCGGTATCCACGAACTCCACTTACCAGAAATGCAACCTGGTTCTTCTATCATGCCTGGTAAAGTTAACCCAGTTATCCCTGAAGTAATGAACCAACTTTGCTACAAAGTAATTGGTAACGACACAACTGTTATGTTGGCTTCTGAAAATGCTCAACTCGAACTCAACGTTATGGAACCAGTATTGGTTTACAGCTTGTTCGAATCAATCCAATTGCTCACTAATGGTTTCAATACTCTCCGCACTCTCTGCATCGATGGTATCGTTGCTGACGCAGAAAACTGCATGAACCAAGTTCGCAACTCAATCGGTATTGTTACTGCATTGAACCCAATCATTGGTTACAAAAACTCAACTAAAATCGCTAAAGAAGCAATGGCTACAGGTAAAGGTGTTTATGACCTCGTTCTCGAACACGACATCCTAAGCAAAGAAGACCTCGACACTATCCTTGCTCCTGAAAACATGGTTGAACCAGTGAAATTGGACATCAAACCTAAAAAACAACTCTAATTTATCAGTAGAAAGTAACAAGTCGTAAGTAATATGACTTGTTACTCTACTTTTTCACAAATAAAAAAGGCAACCTATTGGTTGCCTTTTTTATATTACTCAGTTTCATACGATTTAAAAACATACATCGGTGAAGGTATTGTCCTTTCAAGCGGTTGCAATAATTCAAGAGCTATACCTTTTTCAATCAACGCATCATTCACAGTCTTAAATGCAATCTCTGGAGTATTATTCTCTTGACTGAGATGACAAAGAAAGACATGCGACAAATACTCACTCGGATTATCAGCTAAAAACCTAGCAGTATGTTCATTACACATATGCCCTACATGCGAACGCACACGTTGTTTCAATGGATACGGATATGGTCCGTTTTTCAACATATTATCATCATAATTCGCCTCAATCACCAAATAATTGGCACGAGCAATATGGTCGGCAGCCTCTTTGCCTATGAAACCAAGGTCAGTTGCAATCACAAAACGCTGATTACCATAAACGAATGAATATCCTACACAATCCGATGCATCATGCGACACAGGGAATGCCTGAATCATAAAATCACGAATTACGATATTGTCTCCCTTTTTATATAATTTGTGCGCCGAAACCAACTTTTCAGTAACACGATAATTTCGATTTATACCTTTATGCATTTCGGCAGTAACATAAACCGGAATATGATACTTCTCGCCCAACACACCAACAGCCTTAATATGGTCTGTATGGTCATGAGTAATAAAGATACCCCAAATATTTTCGAACGAAAGACCATGCTCTTTTAGTTCACGCTTCACGGTACGCACCGCCACTCCGGCATCTATCAAGAAGCCGTAACTCGCTGTGCCTATGTAGTAACAATTGCCACTACTGCCGCTACCCATACTAAAAAAACGTAATCTATCCATTCTATGTATTTCTAACTTGCAAATTTATAAAAAATTTATGAATATCGAGACACGAATTGTGAATTATTTTTACTAACTTTGCACAAATATTTCAAACATACTAATAATGAAACAGATAAAAGAGAAAAATATGATATTCGGCATTCGTGCCGTAATTGAAGCCATTGACGCAGGCAAAGAGTTAGACAAAGTTTTCATCCGGCGCGAAATGGGTGGCGAATTGGCTAAAGAATTGTTCGACAGACTCAAAGACATTCAAGTGCCTATCCAAAAAGTGCCACTTGAAAAACTCAATAAGCTCACAATGAAAAATCACCAAGGCGTTGTGGCTTACCTCTCTTCTATCGAATATCAACGCATAGACAACATCATCCCTGCTCTTTACGAAGCAGGCAAAGACCCATTTATCGTAATCCTCGATGGTGTTACCGATGTACGCAATTTCGGGGCTATCGCTCGTACTTGCGAATGTGCTGGCGTTGATGCTATCGTTGTACCAATGAAAGGCGGTGCAGCTGCCAATGCCGATGCCATCAAAACTTCGGCTGGTGCTTTACACGTAATACCTGTTTGTCGTGAAAATAGTCTTCACAACACAGTTTCATTCCTTCAAAAATGTGGTATCAAAGTGATTGCTGCATCAGAAAAAGCATCACACGATTATTCCAAAACAGATTATAAAGGACCTCTTGCTATCGTAATGGGTGCAGAAGATGTGGGTATCTCGCCTGATATTCTCCGCATTGTTGATGATATGGTGTCAATTCCAATCCTCGGACAAATCGGCTCACTCAACGTATCTGTTGCCACAGGTATCATCGTTTACGAAGCTGTGAAACAACGTAAATAAAAATACTCAAGATAAAAGACACAAGACACGAGACACGAGACAAAAGACTACAAAGTCTAATATCTCGTGTCTATTGTCTAAAATCTAATCAAATATGAATGTTTTATACGAAGATAATCACCTTATTATAATAAATAAGGCAGTTGGTGAGATTGTACAAGGGGATAAGACTGGCGATGAGCCTCTACCTGAGACTATTAAACGATACCTCAAAGAGAAATACAATAAACCAGGCAATGTGTTTTGTGGCGTCACACACCGACTTGACCGTCCTGTGAGTGGTGTTGTAGTTTTTGCCAAGACAAGCAAAGCTCTTGAGCGTATGAACAAATTATTTGCCGAACATAAGGATATCAAAAAACGCTATTGGGCAATAGTTTGCGGTACACCTAAAGAGATGGAGGGTACATTGAAGCACTATCTTGTACGCGTAGAAAAACAAAATAAGTCATACGCCTACGACAAAGAGAAACCTAATTCTAAGCTTGCCTCGCTCAGTTATCGACTCTTGGCGCATGGCGAACGTTACTCACTCTTAGAGATTGATTTACACACAGGTCGCCATCATCAAATACGTTGTCAATTAGCTTCGATGGGATGCCCAATCAAAGGCGATTTGAAATATGGAGCACCCCGCTCCAACCCTGACGGAGGTATCTCGCTACATGCTCGTAGCATAGAATTCATTCACCCCGTAAGCAAAGAACCGATAAATATTTCTGCACCAGTTCCCAATGACAACCTTTGGCGAGCGCTGACAGAAAATTTATAATAAAATTGCGCAAATTAAAAGTTTAACTTTCAATTTGCGCAATTTTTGTGTTTTATACTCTAATTCACAATTAAACCTTCTTCTGACTAAAAATTAAAACAATTTACCATCCCACAGATTTTTAAGAAAATCATAAACGTAAACTATTTCTATATCGTCTTCAGTAATACGTGTTATTGGATCAAGTGAAACAATTATTCTACGGCTATCAGGATGCTCAGTTGCAAATGTACGCAAACCTTTAAGATGCTTATTCTGTACATCTTCAACCGATTTAATTTCAATAGCAATCTTTGCATCACCAATAACAGCATCTATTTCCACAGCATCTTTTGTTCGCCAATACGACAATTTGTTTTCATTACGCGTATAACCAATATATGCCATTAGTTCTTGCATAATAAAATGCTCAAATGCATGGCCATATTCAGGTGTTCCACGTACAATTTCTTTGCGATGAAGCAAGAAATTTACAATACCTATATCAAAAAAATAGAACTTAGGCGATTGAATCAGTCTTCTTTTCACTCTCTTTGTATAGGCGGGAATCATATAACCAATCAGCGTATCTTCTAAAATTGAAAAATATTCTTTAGCAGTATTAGCACTTATCCAACAATCGGTTGCAATATTGTTATAATTAACAATTTCACCGTTAGTTAATGCCGCCGCATCTAAAAATCGTTGAAAATTATTAAGATTTCTAACTAATGCTTCTGCTTTGATTTCTTCTTTTAGATATACATCTATATATGCCGATAAGCGAAGATATGGATTTTTTGCGAGATAGAAAGGAGGTAACATACCATGAGTTACAGCCTTATCAATATCGAAATCTGGAATTTCCACACTCACTAAAGGATATAGATAACAAGGAAGAGCTCTACCTCCAAGTGTATTATATCCCTTCCGTCTCAATTTGCGAGCACTACTACCACACAGAATAAATCGAATACCTCGCTGTGTAATTAAACGATGTACTTCATTAAGCAATAATGGAACTTGCTGAATTTCATCAATAATAATAATAGTATCACTATCATGATTTTTATATTTATCATACAATAAATTAGGTCTTCTAGAATAATGCCCTAAAGTCACTGTATCTAACAAATCTATATATTCGGCATTCGGAAACTGTTGTAAAAGTAATGTAGTTTTACCTGTTTGTCTCGCTCCGAATAAAAATAGACTATCTTCTAAATCATTATATAGCTGATAATAACGCAAAAACATAATTATATAATCTTTCTTTTTTAGAATAAAATGCAATACCAATCAATTTTTAGCAGACAAATCCGCAGTAGTAATTATGATTTGTCTGACAAAAACATTGCAAAGGTACAAATTTTTATTGATATTTACAAAAAAATTGCACAAATTAAAAGTTAGACTTTCAATTTGTGCAATTTTTGTGTTTTATAAGGCTTTTATAGCACTATTTTTTGTGATTTGTCGGCGATGCGGATGATGTAGATGCCTTTTGCTAAGTCGATTGTAGTAGCATTGCCGTTATATACCATTTGACCAGACATGTTGTAAATTTGATAGTCAGTAGTCAAGCCTTCGAGGTGGAGAGTGCCGTTTTGAGTGTAGATTTAACAGACAAGAAAAATCAAGAAATTTGCACTTATTGAGTGCATTTTTTAGCTCAAAAGTGCTCCCATTTGGTGCAAAATAGATAAAAAACACAGATAAAACATATAAAACCTACTGATTTTTGAGGTAATATCAATATTTTTACACTCAATGAGTGCAAATTTGATTACATACAAAAAAAGGCAACATATCGCGCACGATATGTTGCCTTTCCGACATATTATTAACGAGGTGTATTATTTTTTGCTATTGTAGCGTTCGTTGAGGAGTTCGATTGCTTCGGCTGTGATGTCGTATTCAGGAGCAGCGAAGAGAACATTGTTGTTCAATGCACTAGTTGTAATAACAAGATGATATTTGCCATCTGCATTAAGAGTGCGAATTGCACTATTAACACTATCAAGCAAACGAATGCTGAGTTGTTGTTGTTCAAGCATAAGTTCTTGTTCTTTCTCTTGAGCGAGAGTATTGAGGTCTTGCTCTTTTTTCACTAAACGACGTTGCTCTGCTTCTGCACGTTCACGAGAAAGGAAAGCTTGATTTTCAAGTTTCTTTTGGAAATCAATCATTTCATTTTGAAGGCTATTTGCACGTTGATTAAGATCAAGACGCATATCTTCACCCTTACGCATGAGACGATCGCTTTCTTCAAGATTCAAATCATAACTTTGGAGAAGAGAATCAACATTGATAACTGCAATAGGAAGACGACAACCCTCTTCGATTTTCACATTACAAGTTGAAGCACATGTTGTTTCTGCTTGTTTTGCTGGTTGGTTGCATGATGCCATCATTAAGGCTACAACACAAAAGAGTAATAATTTTTTCATTTATTTATCGATTTTATATTTATAATTATGCTTTTTTACTTGATTTTGCGCTTCTCGGTCTTGCGATGTTGCACATGTTATTCCACGCTCTTTCAGTGCCTTATTTCCTCCAATGTGTATGTTTGGAAAACGTCCACCCTTCAAAAAAAGAGGCTTAAATGCCATAGCTAATACCGCCACAAGCAATATTACCAACGACACACACAATGTTAACAGTGTAGTTTTTAACATATTAGCACTTATAAACGCAATATAACAAATTTAGTTGCAAAGATAAGAAATTTAATCCATAATTCATAATTCATAATTCATAATTTTTGTTAAATTAAGGAATAAGGAACAGGTAACAAAGATAAGAAAATCAAAAAAATAAGAATTTCAACTCTCAATTTTCAACTTTCAATTTTTTTTCGTATCTTTGCGCCTTATTGGGGATGTTGGACAATTTGAACTTGTGCGACAAATCTGAACTAAATTTCGTTAATAACTAATAACTAATCATTAATAACTAACACTATGAGTATTAAAACACTTCAACCTGAACGTCTCTGGAAAGAATTCTATGAGATTTGTCAAATTCCTCACCCATCGAAAAAAGAGGAGAAAATGATTGCATACTTGCAAGAATTCGGTAAACGTCATAACCTTGAGACTCGCACAGACGCTGCTGGTAACGTATTGATTTGCAAACCTGCGACTCCTGGTTACGAAAACCGAAAAAAAGTGATTCTTCAATCACACATGGATATGGTGTGCGAAAAAAATAACGACACTCAACACAATTTCGACACTGATCCTATTCAACCATATATCGACGGCGAATGGGTAAAAGCTAAAGGTACTACTCTCGGTGCGGACAACGGTATCGGTATGGCTACTGAATTGGCTATCCTCGCAAGCAACGACTTGAAACACCCTGCATTGGAATGTCTTTTCACTGTTGACGAAGAAACAGGTTTGACAGGTGCTTTCGCTATTGACCCACAATTGCTTAAAGGCGAAGTATTACTTAACCTCGACTCTGAAGATGATGGTGAATTCTTTATCGGTTGCGCTGGTGGTATCGACACTACAGTGACATTCGACTATAAAGAAGAAGTCATGCCTGAAGGTTTGTTCTATTTCATTATCACTGTGAATGGCCTTCAAGGTGGTCACTCAGGTGGCGACATCCACTCAAACCGCGGTAATGCAAATAAGATTTTGAACCGCTTCATGTGGCAAATCGCTAAAGCTACAGACTTGAAAGTGGCTTCTATCACAGGTGGTAACCTCCGCAATGCTATCGCTCGCGAGGCAAGTGCAGTATGTGCCGTTCCTGCTGAATTCAAACACGAATTGACAGTGCGCGCTAATACTTTCGCTGCTGAAATTGAGGCTGAATACGCAATTTCAGACGCTGGCGTGAAAGTAGCAATTGACAGCTGCGAACGCCCTGCAACTATGATTGATGCAGATACTACTCACCGACTCCTTTATGCCCTCTATGCTTGTCCTCACGGAGTATTACGTATGAGCGACGATATGCCAGGTTTGGTTGAAACATCGACTAACCTCGCTGCAGTAAAAATGATTGAAAATAATCAAATCCTCATCACTACAAGCCAACGTAGCTCGACTGAATCAAGCAAAAAAGATGCTGCTTATATGGTAGAAAGTGTATTCGTATTGGCAGGTGCTAAAGCAACTCACGGCGACGGTTATCCAGGCTGGAAACCAAATCCAAAATCGCCAATCGCTAACGTAGTGGCTGAAACTTACGAAAAACTCTTCGGCAAAAAAGCTAAAATCACTGCTATTCACGCAGGTTTGGAATGTGGCTTGTTCCTCGAAAAATATCCACACCTTGACATGGTGAGCGTTGGCCCTACTATGCGTGGCGTACACTCTCCAGACGAACGCCTCCACATCGGCGACACAGAAAAATTCTGGAAACTTATCACTCACGTGTTGGAAAACATCTAATTCAATGAGTAATGAGTAGTGAGTAATGAGTAACGAGAGCCTATCGGCATCAAATTACTATACTTCACAAAATATTCCATACAATTTTAATAAAATTTAGCGGTATAGGTTATGCTTATACCGCTATTTTTTTGTAACTTTGCATGTTTATTAGACATGAGACAATAGACACGAGACACAAGATGTTTAACGTGTCGAACAAAAAAGTCTCATATCTCGTGTCTAACATCTAAAAATCTAACCTATGATTCGTAAATTTGATTTTTTAGTCGTTGGTAGTGGTATAGCTGGTATGAGTTTCGCGCCCAAAGTTGCCGATAAAGGCAAAGTGGCTATCCTCTGCAAGAGCACCCTCGACGAGGCTAATACGGCTCTCGCCCAAGGCGGAATTTCATCTGTAACTAATCCTGTATTAGAC
>JAZOMI010000084.1:0-1973 GCA_045653825.1 Candidatus Aphodosoma sp.
CCATTGCAATGGGTATGACCGTACGTTCTCTCATCGAAGAACCTACCGACACCCACACCCTAATTCTACTTTCAATCGGTTCTCTCATTACATGCCTATTCCAATTCTTCACAGGCAAAGCTATCGGCAAAGCCTCTAACGACACTATTGCATGCGGACAATCACTCGGACAAAAAAACACCATCCTCGCCATTTGGATTTGCACAGCCTACCTCAATCCAGTAACAGCCCTCGCACCTGGATTATACGTCATTTGGCAAAACTTCTTCAACTCCACTCAACTCTACCTCGCCCGCAAAAAACAATAAAAAAGCTCGAAAAAATAAATTCCCATAAATTAGTCATAAATCGAAAACACAATTTACGTCTAATTTATGGGAATTTACGTTTAGAGATATTTATGTTCTTATATCTTTCTATCAGAAAAACTAACACCGAATGGTCTGTCTTTCTTCCGCCAAGATACGTCGCAGACGTAGCAAGGCGTATGTAAAGAAAAAAATTATGTCCTTATGTCATTCTGTCTAAAAAAATAACATTCTGTCTAAAAACATCAAATCGTAATAACAGAATATCCCTCCATAATCAACCTACGCACACTCGGATGCTTCTTATACTCCGAAATCGATGGAATACCAGCCTCTTTCACGTGCAATCCTTGCTTAAAGCCAGCGGTACAATACTCACACGCACCTGTGATATAAGGTTTCACTTCCATATAGATTTTATGTAGTGGATGATCCTCTTTTTCCAATTCAGCAATCCATTTAGTACCTGCGCCCGAAAAGATAAATTTCAAGTCATCATCATTTTCCAACGCCTCTTTCGCCATCATAAAAGCATTCGACATACGACCCAAATTCTCAAGTCTATCAGTGTCACACAACACGAATAATGCAATTTTCATAACAATTATATTTTTAAGGTTAATAAAAAAGACTAATTATCTCATCTTTTTTCCATCAAATACCATGCCACAAAAACAATAATGCCACATTGCCCTAACAGGCTAATCAACCACCAATAGTATAATATCGTACACTTAGTAAAACAAAACTTTCATTAATAAACCTCTACAAATACACACTGAGAGTGGTGATTGTTTTTGACGGTTTTCTATGGCACAATTTGCTTGAAGGTCGCTTGAGAGTAATACATGAAAATACACATTTAGAATGTGTATTTATTAGGAAGAAGCACCCCAAACTTCACAAATTAAGAAGTTCGAAAACGCTTTTTTTAGAATTATTTGTTTGGAGAAAAACTCAACAAACAATTTTTATTAATTTATATCAATCTTTATATGAATTAAATAACTAACTTGCATATACAACTAAATTATTTTAATTATGATTTACGGATATATACGAGTTAGCAGTGACAAACAAACCGTTGAAAATCAACGCTTCGAGATTAACAAATTTTGCGAACGAGAAAATCTCAAAATTGATGGTTGGATAGAAGAAACCATCAGTGGCACAAAATCCTACAACAAACGCCAATTAGGCACACTACTCAAACGAGTCAAAAAAGACGACCCCATCATCTGTGCCGAACTATCACGCTTAGGTCGTAATCTATTTATGATAATGGGAAAACAGCCAACCTCAAAGGTAAACTACACTCATATATCAGTTCTCAACAATTAACTAAAAAACAACGCGACAAACTTGGTAGTAAAAATTGGTTATTTGACAACCCTTTATGTTTATATTTCATTGCTTCTTCTAATATTTACTTTATCAAAGATGCTTCTTTTATAGGTTGTACATTGTTTTGCTTCAAAACATTATATATTTTCACAACCAAATCATCATATATCGTAATTTCCTATTGCCTTAAATATTGACATTCTAATAACTTATAAGCATAATATATTTTCCCAAGTAAAACGAATTTATTTCATGATAATTTATTGTTTATTTAAATCATTTTTGTATCTTCGCATTTGAAAAATCATCAAAATTTCAAAG
>JAZOMI010000085.1:0-43676 GCA_045653825.1 Candidatus Aphodosoma sp.
GCTGAAAGCATCTAAGCACGAAGCCGACTTCAAGATTAGATTTCCCTTGAGGGTCGTCGAAGACTACGACGTTGATAGGCGGTAGATGTAAAGGCAGTAATGTCAAAGTCGAGCCGTACTAATTACCCGATAACTTCTTTAAAACGACTTATTAAAGTTAATCATACGAGTTTAATAATTTTTCTCTAGAGCATATGCCAAGATAAAAATCATGGTGTTAATGTAATGTATAAAAGATTGTGCATTTTGCATTTTGCATTGTGAATTGATATTTAGGTGGTTATAGCAGTGGGGTTCCACCTCTTCCCATTCCGAACAGAGAAGTTAAGCCCACTCGCGCCGATGGTACTGCGTTGCATCGTGGGAGAGTAGGTCGCCGCCGTTTTTCAGAGAGAGTTTATTCGAAAGAATAGACTCTCTTTTTTGTTATCCTCCCACAGATTTCTATTTATCGCAACGTGATGAATTGTGAAATCCGGATGGTAGGTGAGCATTGCCTTAAAAAGCGTTTATAAAAATTGATATAAATTCGTAAAGCGACGGTTTCTGGCGAGGTTACACTGACCAAGAACGAAGTATAATAACCACGAGCATATGCAAATCTTTGAAGAAGTAGCTAGATTGCCCGAGTTTTAAGCGGAGTAGAATTTATATTAATTTTTTAGCTTTTTAAGCACAGCGTAAGACTTTTGGTTACTTTTGGTTACAAAAGTGACAAAAAAAACTCACAAAACCCTTTGTAATATCAAATAAATTTCGTAACTTTGCAGTCTCAATTCGAGATTGGTCCTATAGCTCAGTTGGTTAGTAGCACCTGACTCATAATCAGGGGGTCCTTGGTTCAAGCCCAAGTGGGACCACAACACAAACGGATGTCCGACGATTAGGTTGGCATCCGTTTTTTATTCTATATGTGGTATAGTGTGCAGGGAGCAAGGATGCACTAATCTTTAAACACTAATCTCTATACACTATACACTATACACTAAACTCTTATGATAAAACTAATAATTTTCGATTTTGGAGGCGTACTCATCAACCTCAATCGTCAAGCAGCAGTGGATCGACTTGTAGCATTAGGAGTGCATGATGCCGACGAATTGCTCAACAACTATGTGCAATCCGGACTATTTCTTGACCTCGAGAGTGGCGCAGTTACACCCGACGAATTCCGTGCTGCATTGCGCACAAAATATCAACTTGAAGGCATTACTGACGAGCAAATTAACGAAGCTTTTTTGGCCTTTCTTCTCGATGTGCCAGAGCATAAATTGCAACTATTGCGACGTCTTAAATCATCAGCACGCAATGCCGCAGGCGAGCCAGTGCGCATCGTGATGCTCAGCAACACCAATGGCATACATTTCCCGTATTGCATAAAGAAGCATTTCGAGTATGATGGCTACAAGATGAGCGACTATTTCGATGCACTCTATTTGTCGTATGAGATGAAAGCATCGAAGCCCGACGAGGAAATATTCCTCAAATTGCTTGAAGTAGAAAAAGTTGAACCAGGAGAATGCCTCTTTTTAGATGATGGACCACGCAATATCGAGGCAGCAGAGCAATTAGGATTTCAAACTCATTTAGTTCTAGCAAATGATGATTTATGTCAGATTATTGAAAATTATGGGATAAATTATTAATATTTTCACTAAATAATATAATAAAAAGAGGAGATAAAAACAAATGTTTATCTTCTCTTTTTATGTTAAAAGGCTGTTTGTTAGTTTATTACTTATTGTTTTTTGTTAAATGATAAAATATATTTAATATTTTGCTATTTGAATAAAAAATATTAAATTTGCATTATGAGTTATTATATTCGGTGAATTATGCAGTTTTGGATTATAAATTCTATATTAATTTCTGTTGTAAGCATAATTTTTACAGGATGGTTGATACCAAAGATATTATTAATGGCTTTTCGGCGTAATTTATTTGATAAGCCAGATGAGCGAAAAATATATTATGGTTTGACTCCACGTTTAGGGGGATTAGCTTTTTATCCTGTTATTACGTTGTCTTTAGCTTTAGTCTTGGGGCTGAATCTATTGTTGGGTTACGATGAAATATTATCTCTTTTTATAGATAATTCGATTCAGATTATATTCTTTTTGTGTTCATTGACGGTTTTATATATTGTTGGAATGGCTGATGACCTGATTGGTGTGCGTTATACGGCAAAATTTGCAGTACAATTGATTTCGGCTATATTACTGATTATTTCAGGATTATATGTAAATAGTTTTCATGAGGTGGTTGGTGTAGGTGCTATACCTATGTGGTTGTCTTTTGTAGTTACAATTTTTGTTGTGTTGTTTATTGTTAATGCATTCAATCTTATCGATGGAATCGATGGTTTAGCCTCAGGTTTAGGTGCTATAGCAAGTTTATTTTATGCAGTGATATTTTTTTTGTTGAATGAATATTTTTATCTGTTTGTTTCGGTTGCTACATTAGGTGTTATTATTCCTTTCTTTTATTATAATGTGTTTGGAGATGTCAACAAACAGAAGAAAATATTTATGGGCGATACAGGTTCCTTGACCATCGGGATGATATTTAGTTTTTTGTTTATTAAGTTATTGATGGTCGATGATATTTCGTCTATTGGAAATTTTAATATATTCCTTTTGGCTTTTTCTCCGTTGATGATTCCATGTTTTGATGTGGTTAGAGTAGTTATTCATAGATTAAAAAATAAAAAAAATCCTTTTCTCGCCGATCGAAATCATATTCATCATAAGTTACTTGCAGTAGGGTTGTCACAGCGAAAGGCGATGATGTTAATAGTTTTATTAGCTTTTTTATGGGTGATATTTAATTTATTGCTGATGTTGGTTTGTGATGTTAATGTTATTTTGGTTATTGATATAGTAATATATACGTTAGTAAATATGTGGTTAACAAAAAAAATAAATAATAAAATATAGTATGGAATTAAAAGACATTAAAATTGCCGTAATCGGCTTAGGTTATGTAGGTTTGCCACTTGCGCGACTCTTCTCAACAAAATATAAAACAGTAGGTTTCGACATGAATGCCGCACGTTGTGCAGCCCTCATGGCAGGTCACGACGCCACACTCGAAGTTAGCGACGAACTCCTCCAAGACGCCATCAACAACCACGGATTCGTCTGCACAGCCGACATCGAAGCCATCCGCGACTGTAACTTCTATGTAGTAGCCGTACCAACTCCAGTCGATGAGAACCACAATCCAGACCTCACACCACTTTATGGTGCGTCGGAAACAGTCGGTAAAGTTATTTCAAAAGGCGATATCGTAGTTTACGAATCAACAGTATATCCAGGAGTGACAGAAGACGAATGCCTCCCAGTTGTAGAGCGCGTGTCAGGTCTCAAATTCAATGTCGATTTCTATGCAGGTTACTCACCAGAGCGCATCAATCCAGGCGATAAACTCCATACAGTCGAAAAAATCAAAAAAGTAACATCAGGTTCAACCCCTGAGATTGGTCGTCTTGTCGATGATGTTTACTCGTCAGTTATCACAGCAGGCACACACCTTGCGCCAACTATCAAAGTGGCCGAAGCTTCAAAAGTGATTGAAAACTCACAACGCGACATCAACATCGCCTTCGTCAACGAGTTGTCAAAAATCTTCACATCACTCGGCATCGATACTTACGACGTACTCGAAGCAGCAGGGACTAAATGGAACTTCATCAACATGCGTCCAGGTCTTGTAGGCGGTCACTGCATCGGAGTCGACCCTTACTATCTTGCACAATGTGGTCAACGTCATGGCTACTATCCAGAGATTATCTTGGCAGGACGTCGTATGAACGACGGCATGGGCGAGTATGTAGCCGACCGAGTAGTGAAACTCATGTTGAAAAAAGGTATTGCAGTGCTCGATTCGCATATCCTTATGTTAGGTTTCACATTCAAAGAGAACTGTCCCGACGTTCGCAATACCAAAGTAATCGACATCATCCATCATCTCGAGCAATACAACGTAAAAGTAACTATTTTCGACCCATGGGCAAATCCAGAAGTAGCACGTCACGAATATGGAGTAGAAGTAGTTAATCAGTTGCCAGCAGGCGAATACGATGCAGCCATCCTAGCCGTAGCACACAACGAGTTTAAAGAAATAGACATCCCATCACAACTCAAAGCCAATCACGTCATCTTCGACGTCAAAGGCTTCCTTCCTCGCGAAATCATCGACGGACGCCTTTAATCCAAAAAATCACTATGAATTTTCGGATTATAATCCAAAAAATCACTATAATTTTTTGGATTACGACAAAAAATGGTTAACTTTGCACCGATAAAACAAACAATTTATGATTATACGACAAATACAAGCAGTCATAGAGTTGCAGCTTTTCAAAGGAAAAGCCCTTGTGGTAATTGGTGCGCGTCAAGTAGGTAAGAGCACTCTGTTGCGAACGATAGCATCGGCGCAATCGTCAACATATCTAATGTTAAATTGCGATGAACCAGAAGTAAAAGAACTATTACAATCCATTAATACAACAGAATTGCGTCAGCTTATAGGTTCAAACAAAATAGTATTTATCGACGAAGCACAACGAGTGCCTAATATAGGTATGACTTTAAAGTTGATAGTAGATAATTTTCCAGATGTACAATTATTGGTTAGTGGGTCATCGTCTTTAGAGTTGCACAACAAGTTATCCGAGCCACTTACAGGACGCAAGTATGAATATAATCTTTATCCGATATCAACAAAAGAGCTTTACGAAACAAGTGGTTTATTATCAGTAAAACAGAGTCTTGAGCAACGCCTCATTTATGGGTCTTATCCCGATATTGTGGTCAATTCAGGCGAAGCCAAAGTGTTGTTGATGAATTTGTCGCAGAGTTATTTATATAAAGATTTGCTTACGCTTGAAGAGATACGCCGTCCAGTGTTATTAGAGAAGCTCTTAGTCGCTTTGGCATTGCAAATTGGGAGTGAAGTTTCTTACAACGAATTAGCGCAGACAATAGGATCGGATAGCAAGACAGTAGAGAAATACATTGATCTTTTAGAAAAATGTTTTATAGTGTTTCGTCTTTCAGCTTTCAATCGCAATTTACGCACTGAGCTCAAACGAGGCAAGAAAGTCTATTTTTATGATAATGGAGTTCGTAATGCCGTGTTACAGAATTTTGCGCCATTAGCATTGCGTAATGACAGTGGAGCATTATGGGAGAATTTTTTCATTAGCGAACGCATAAAATACAATCATTACAATCGTAGTTATATCAAGAGTTACTTTTGGCGTACCACACAGCAGCAAGAGATTGATTATATAGAGGAGCAAGACGGTCAATTTTCAGTATTCGAATTGAAGTGGAATCCACGTAAAGCCAATGCTGTCATACCAGCCTCATTTCGAGCTACCTATTCAGTAGCCCACGAGACCGTTGTAACCCCCGACAACTATTTAGAATATTTATTATAGTTGTGTAATTTAACTTGCCGGTAACTTGCAGAGAGAGCTAACCCTGAATTTGAAGAAGTCACATGTAGTAGTAACCGTGGGTAGACGAGCAAAGCGAGCCACCTGCGGATAGGAGGAATCCTCTCCACCTCCCCCTCGCTCCTAACAGGGCGCACAAGACAAATATAATGTATATGGAATATCATAATTTTCTATTAGGTTTAATAACTGCATCTTCTATTATATTTGCGCTTGTTATATATATGATTACGCAAATAAAGGAGCAGAAAAATTTGTTGCAAACAGAGTATGATGATTATGGCAAACTATTGACTAAATTTTGTCAATTGTGTTATTTCGTTCGTCATGATAAAGGTTTTTTTGATTATGAGAAGCGAATAAAAAATCAAAATGTCGGATTAGACATTACTAACGATGTGCAGTCTTTTGCAAAAATTGTAGAGCATTGTGCTATTTTAGAAAATGTAAAAATAAATTATTTATTTGAAGATTTAGAAAAATATAAAAATAGTGCAAATTGGATATGGAAAATATTGATAGATGAAAACAATAAAGATTTAAAGATTGATGCTTACTTGTCTCATCCAATACCATATTTTAATAAAAATAAATTTTCTAAATTAATTTCTGTTTTATCTTTTGGATATGATATTGATTCAGATTGTTTTTATCTAAATTTATTGGGAGATATCGCAGGGAATGTAGAAGTTGAGGTTATAGATCAGATGATAGATTTGTCTTGTAAGATAAAAAAGCAAAATAAGCAATATAAAAAACTTGTTTGCTTTTCTCAGTGGTTATTTTTTGTATCAATATTTTTACCTTTAGTTTTATTGTTGTTCTTACCTTGTTGTATCATTTGTGTTTGTTGCTTTTTATTGATATTATTTATTATTTTTGTCTATATAATATATTGCATGTTACAAGATAAAGATTGATTCTCATCAGATTACTAAAAAATATCTCTTAAAAGTTTATTCGAAAATAACGCATACATTATGACCTATTAAGAAGCAAAAGAGTTAAAAGAAAAGAGTTTGCATCTTGTAGGAACAAGAACAGAGCATGGTGCCATTATTGGTGCAATATTAATGATCCCTTTAGATGAGAAAAAAAGAAATGATTTTATGAGAAAATATTTATTGTATAACGATGAAAATATGGCAATTTCTCAATATTTAAATGATGAATTGTGCGTTTTAGCAATAGATGTAGAACATTTGGTAAAACATAGTGTATTATTTTATAAAGAATTGGGTAGATAAGTTATAGTGTGATATAAATGAAGTACTTTTTTATTTACGACTAATTCATGACCAATTTATGTTTAAAATAAAAAACATGTTCTCATGTCTTCTTGTTTAAAAAACGATCAATTTACGTCCCAAAACATCGCATAGCGATAAAAAATCCGTGTAATCTATAGTGCGCCTTGCGAAGCAACAGCGCATCAAAAAAAAGAGAAGAAGAAAAATCAGAGCTATCTGTGTCATCTGTGGGAGAGAAAAAAAAATATTCGTGCGAAACAAAAAATCGCTAAGAGCAAAAATTATGTCATTCTGTCTAAATAAACAAAAAAATATGAAAATACTCATCACTGGCGGAGCCGGCTTCATCGGTTCAAACCTAGTTGACCACTTTTTGGCAAAAGGCCACACCGTAGTGTGCTTGGATAACCTCGCTACAGGTCATATCGAAAATCTCACAGAGGCGTTGAAAAACGACCGCTTTACCTTCATCCAAGGCGATATACGCGATTTAGACACTTGTCGTCGTGCAGTTGATGGGGTCGACTATGTGTTGCACGAAGCCGCATTAGGCAGTGTGCCACGTTCGATTAAAGACCCAATCACCACCAACGAAGTCAACATCGGAGGCTTTCTCAATATGCTAGTAGCTGCACGCGATGCAGGCGTCAAGCGCTTTGTCTATGCTGCCTCATCATCTACCTATGGCGACTCAAAGGTGTTGCCAAAAGTAGAGGAACAAATCGGTCGCCCATTGTCACCATACGCCATCACTAAGTATGTCAACGAACTCTATGCCGATGTTTTTTCTAAGACATATGGCATGGAGTGTATCGGTTTGCGTTATTTTAATGTTTTCGGTCGTCGTCAAGACCCTAATGGAGCTTATGCAGCCGTTATACCATTGTGGGTAAAATCCTTGATCAATCACGAGTCTCCACGCATTAATGGCGATGGCTCATATTCGCGTGACTTCACATATATCGATAATGTAATTGAGGCAAACGAAAAAGCCATGCTTACGCCGACTGATTATATTCGTGAGCATGCAAAAGAGTATAATATTGAGTTGACAGGTGAGCATATCAATCTTGTGTTTAATGTTGCTTATGGAGGCAATACAACACTCAATCAACTTTACGACACCTTGCGTTGCAATCTCGCGCAGTACGATGCCGAAATAGGCACACTCGAGCCAATCTATGGTCCCAACCGTGCAGGCGACATTCCACACTCACAAGCCTCAATCCTCAAAGCACGTCGTCTTCTTGGTTACGTCCCACAATTCGACGCCGCTCGAGGTTTTGCAGCTGCATGCGAATGGTATTGGAATAATTTGAAATAAAATGAAAAATCTAAAACAACTTATACTTAGTGATTTAACCCGTTATGGGGGGGGTAAATCGTGGAAAGCCTTTTTGAGAGCATATTTTTTGATTCCGGGATTTCGTGTTTCTTTTTGGTTTCGTGTAGCGAGTCATTATCGTCGCAATCCTTTATATTGGTTTATTCTTCGTCATTATCATTATAAATATGGTATAGAGTTGCCACGAGGCACTAAAGTTGGTGAAGGTTTTTATATTGGTCATTTTGGAGGTATAATTATTTCTGGAGGTGCAGTAATAGGTCGCAATTGTAATATATCACAAGGAGTTACTATTGGTGTTGCAGGTCGAGGTGATAATAGAGGAATTCCTATTATTGGCGATTGTGTTTACATCGGTCCAGGTGCAAAAGTTATAGGTAAAATTAGAGTAGGTAATAATGTGGCAATTGGTGCAAATGCGTTGTAACGAAAGATGTACCAGATAATGCAGTTGTTGGTGGAGTTCCAACTAAGATTATATCAATGAGCGCTTCTTTTGAATTTATAAATAATAGAGTGCAAAATAAAAATAATTATAATTATGTCAATTTTTAAAGATAAAGTTTTATTGATTACCGGAGGTACAGGTTCGTTCGGTAATGCTGTGTTGCGTCGTTTTTTGGATTCGGATATTAAGGAGATTCGTATTTTTTCTCGCGACGAGAAAAAACAAGATGATATGCGTCATCGATTGCAAAATCCTAAAGTTAAATTTTATATAGGAGATGTTCGTAATAAGGCTTCGGTTGACAATGCTATGAGAGGTGTTGACTATGTTTTTTCAGCTGCAGCAATGAAGCAAGTGCCTTGTTGTGAATTTTTTCCTATTGAAGCAACAATGACAAATGTTATTGGTACAGAGAATGTGTTATTGTCAGCTATAGAGCATGAAGTTAAAAATGTTGTTGTTCTCTCAACTGATAAAGCTGCTTATCCTATTAATGCAATGGGTATTTCTAAAGCTTTGATGGAAAAAGTAGCTATTGCACGAGGTCGTGGTTTAGGAAAAGATGCAACAACTACTATTTGTTGTACTCGTTATGGTAATGTGATGGCAAGTCGTGGTTCGGTAATTCCATTGTGGGTGGAACAGATGGAACAGGGTAAACCAATTACAATGACAGATCCTAATATGACACGTTTTATGATGACACTTGATGATGCAGTGGATTTGGTTATTTATGCATTTCAGCATGGACAAAATGGTGACCTCTTTGTGCAAAAAGCTCCTGCTGCAACATTGTCTGTTTTAGTTCAGGCATTAAAAGAGGTTTATTCGCAAGTAAAAGCTGAATATGGAGATACAGAAGTGAAAATTATTGGTACTCGACACGGAGAAAAACTTTATGAAACTCTTGTAACTCGCGAAGAGATGGCTAAGGCAGTTGATATGGGTAATTATTATCGTATTCCATGCGATAGTAGGGATTTGAATTATGATAAATTTTTCACTGAAGGTAGTGAAGATGTATCTCGTATAGAAGATTATCATTCTCATAATACAGAGAGATTAGATGTTGAGGGAATGAAAAAGCAGTTATTAAGACTTAGATTTATTCAAGAGGATTTGGGCTTAATACCTCGTCAAGAATCAAAAGAAATTCGTTCGGAATAATGAATATTTTAGTGACTGGTGCTAAAGGTTTTGTGGGACGAAATCTTTGTGCACAACTTAGAAATATTGCTGAAGGCAAGGCGCGTTGGTACGAAATATCGGGCACCGAAATCAATGTGATGCCTTATGATATTAACAATACTGATGCGGAACTTGACGAATATTGTAGTAAAGCCGATTTTGTGTTTAACCTTGCTGGTGTAAATCGTCCGCAAGACCCGAAAGAGTTTATGGAGGGCAATTTTGGCTTTGCGTCGAAATTGTTGGATGCCTTGAAGCGTCATAACAACACTTGTCCTGTGATGATTAGTTCGTCGACTCAGGCGGCACTCGACAATCCTTATGGCGAGAGCAAACGTGCTGGTGAGGAGTTGATTTTTGGTTATGGCGAAGAGACTGGCGCTCGTGTGTTGGTATATCGTTTTCCTAACTTATTCGGCAAATGGTGTCGTCCTAACTACAATTCGGCAGTAGCAACATTCTGCAACAACATAGCCAATGGTTTGCCTATTCAGGTGAATGACTCATCGGTGATGATGCGATTGGTATATATCGACGACTTGGTGGATGAGATGATGGCAGCATTGGTGGGCAAAGAGACTCGCGAAGGCAGATATTGCCGTGTGCCAGTAGAGCATGAAATTCGTCTTGGCGAGATTGTGGATATATTGTATAGTTTCCGTGAGAGCCGTACCACGCTAGAAGTGCCAAACGTAGGCGAGCCGATAGTGAAAAAACTATATAGCACCTATTTGTCGTATTTGCCAGCAGAGGAGTTTTCGTATCCGTTGAAGATGAATGTGGATGAGCGAGGCAGTTTTACAGAGATGTTGCGTTCGGCAAGTTGTGGACAGGTGTCGGTGAATATTTCTAAGCCAGGTATCACAAAAGGTGAGCATTGGCACAATACCAAGACTGAAAAATTCTGTGTGGTGAGTGGTCGTGGCGTCATCCGTTTCCGTGACGAACGTGAACCTAATTCGCCTGTGATAGAGAAATTTGTGTCGGGTGACAAAATCGAAGTGGTAGATATCCCAACAGGATATACACACAATATTGAAAACTTTGGTGATACCGATATGGTAACAATCATGTGGTGCAACGAATGCTTCGATCCATCACATCCTGAGACATATTTTGATAAAGTTTAAATAAAATACGAATGAAAAACATTGATATTCTCATTATTACAGGTGAACCTTTTCCTATAGGAATGGCTGCAACGAATCGTATTATTAGTTATACTAAAGAGTTAGCAAAGGTACGAAATGTTAGGTTGTGTACATATTCTAGACCAAATGAAGATACTAATTTGTTTGGTTCATTTGATGGGATTGAGTATTTTTATACAGGGAAGGAAAAGAAGAATAGTAATAGTAGAATAATAAGAGCATATAGGTTGTATAAACGAAAATTTTTGATTTTGGGATTTATAATAAAAAATAGGCCGAAGTCAATAATTTATGTTTCACGTGACATGAACTTATTCTTATTGTTAAGATTTTTTACATGGTTTCTTAATATTAAGATTTTTAGAGAGATTAATGAAGCTCCATTGTATATAAAAAATGAGATAAAAAGAAATTTTATATCAAGGTTATATGGTCTTTTTGATGGAATGGTGATAATGACTAATTTTATTAGAAATTATTTTTCCTTTATTCCAGATAGAAAATGTTTTATACTTCCTATGTCTGTTGATATTTCTCGTTTTGATAAACAGAATAGAGAGGATAAGAAATATTTCTTTTATTGTGGTGCTAATTTAGAAAGAGATGGTGTTTTAGATATAGTTAAAGGGTATATTAAATTTTGTGAGTTTAATCCATCCTATGAGTTGAAATTGGCTTTTCCTAATAATAATGATGATTATACTCAAAAAGTATTATCTTTAGTAGAAAATTGTTGGTGTAAAGAAAAAATACAATTATTAGGAGCAGTTAATAATAAGGATATACCTTTTTTGATGCAATGTGCTACAGCTTTATTAACGACTCCTCATGTTGATTATAAAACAGGTGGATTTCCTACAAAATTAGGAGAATATTTAGCTTCAGGAGTTCCTACAGTTGTTTCGGCTATTCCTTCTTTAACAGAGTATTTGGATGAAAATACGACTTTTTTAGTAAAACCTAATTCTCCTAATGAAATTGCTAAAGCTCTGAAGGATATTGTTGAAAACAAAGAGAAGGTCCAAATTATAATTGCGAATGGATTAAATTTAGTGAAAGAAAAATTTGTTGTTAAAAGTTATATTCCAGATTTAATAAAGTTTTTAAATGTCTAAAATTAATGTTTTAATAGCAGGAGACTTTGCTTCTCGCAGTGTTCGAGCACAAGAGACTATTGTATCAAATAAATATGAGAATATATATAGTTCAATTAAGGGAATTGTTGATAAACAAGATTATGCTATATTGAACTTTGAGGCTCCTATTGTTTTAGATGCACATTTTTCTCCAATTGAAAAAACAGGTCCTAATCTTAAAATGGATATTAAAGCGTTAGATTTAGTAAAAGAAATGGGTTTTAATGCTGTAACTTTAGCAAATAACCATTTTTTAGATTATGGAGAAGAAGGAGTGAAGGCAACATTATATGGGTGTAAAGCGAAAAATATTGATTTTGTCGGTGGGGGGATGAATTTGCAAGATGCACAGACTATTTTGTACAAAAGAATTCAAGATAAGGTTTTTGCTTTTGTGAATGTGTGTGAACGAGAATGGTCAATTGCAACAAAAAATACAGCAGGTTCTGCTCCTATTGATCCAATAAACAATTATTATCAAATTGTTGAGGCCAGAAAAAAAGCAGATTATGTAATAGTTATTACGCACGGTGGGCATGAAATGTATCAACTGCCTTCTGTAAAAATGAAAGAGTTGTTTCATTTTTATATTGAAATAGGGGCAGATGTTGTGGTAAATCATCATCAGCATTGTTTTAGTGGGTATGAAATTTTTAAAGGGAAACCGATTTTTTATGGTTTAGGTAATTTTTGGTTTGATAAGGAGAAGATGCAAGAATCTATTTGGAATGAGGGGTATATGGTAGGTTTGGAATTTGATGGTGAAAATATTTCTTTTGATATAATTCCATATGAACAATGTAATTCTAATTTAGAAATTGTATTGTTAGAGAATGAGAGGAAAGATGAGTTTAATAAACAAGTGATGTATTTAAATGAAATAATAGTGGATTTGGATAGATTAGAAGCAGAATTTGTAAGGATGGCACAAAAAAAAGAAACAATGTTTTCTTTACTTTTTGAACCATATAATAATCGATTAATGAAAAAATTGTATAGGTTGGGATTTTTACCTTCCTTTTTTACAAAAAACAAGAGAATGCAAATGTTAAATATGATACGTTGTGAAGCTCATTATAATGTTTTATTAAAATATTTAGAAAAATGAAAATAGCAATTCAGAAAGGAATAAGGTTTACTTTAGGTTGGGAAGAATATTGTAATGCTAATAGTATACCTTATAAGTTGGTAAATGCTTTTGATAATGATATAATAGAACAGTTGTCAGATTGTGATGGTTTTATGTGGCAACATATACAAGGGACAAAAGATGAATTATTAGCTAAACAGTTGTTATATTCTCTTGAGGAAAAGGGATTAAAGGTTTTTCCTAATTTTCGAACTACATGGCATTTTGATGATAAAGTAGGACAAAAGTATCTTTTAGAAGCAATAGGAGCTCCTTTGGTGCCAACGTATGTTTTTTATACAAAAAAAGATGCTTTATCATGGATTAATACTACGACTTTTCCAAAGGTTTTTAAATTGCGAGGTGGGGCTGGGGCTTCTAATGTTAGTTTAGTGAGAACTAAGAAAGAGGCTATTAGATTAATTAATAAGGCATTTGGTCGTGGAATTGCGCAAAATTCTCGATTGGACGCTTTAAAAGAAAGATGGCGTCAATATAGAAGTGGACTTAAACCTTTCATTTATGTACTTAAAGGTATAGGGAGACTATTTATTCTTTCAGAATCGGCAAAATTATTAAATCCAGAGAAAGGGTATGTGTATTTTCAAGAATTTATACCTAATAATAATTGTGACGTTCGTTTAATTGTTATTGATGGAAGATATGCTTATGGAATGAAGCGTGTAGTTAGAGAAGGCGATTTTAGAGCTTCTGGTAGTGGTTCTTTTGTTTATGAAGATTTAGATAAAAAAACAATAAAAATAGCGTTTGATGTTGCAAAGAGATTAAAACTTCAATCTGTTGCTTTTGATTTTGTTTACAATGAAAATGGACATCCTTTGATAATCGAAATGAGTTATGGATATGGAACAACTGGTTCTAGTCAATGTAAAGGATATTGGGATGAAGATTTAACCTGGCATGAAGAAAAGCCAAATCCGTTTGGATGGATGGTTGATGCATTAATACGAGATATCAATGAAAAACTTTAAAGATATACTGAATACTTTACAAGTAAAACAAATATTAGGTTTATTTTCTGTTAATATTCTGAGCATTCCTTTAGGAATAATAACGAGTATTCTTGTTACTCGTTATTTGGGCGCTCAATTATATGGTGATTATAAATTTATTAGTAGCATTTTTAGTTTTGCCATACTTGTTATTACTTTTGGATTTTATCAAGCAGGGAATAGGGCAATTGTTTTGTCTAATGAAGAAAAAAAGACGCAAGAATATTTTGGAGCGGAGTTGATTATTTCTATTGCGCTATTTGTTTTAATGTCTATAGGTTTAGTTATTTATGCTTTTTTTGACTCAAATATTGCAGAAAAGGGCCTAGTAAAGATTTTGCTTTATACAATACCATTTGGGGGTATTTATTTGATACAACGTTTGTTGGAGACAACTCTGCTTGCTTGTAATAAGATAAAAATATTAGGTTTAATCAGATTTTTACCTAAGATAGGATATTTATTATTTTCTTTATTAGCATATTTTTATTTAATAGGTGATCATATCAATAAATTATTAGTAATTCTTTTTGTCTATTTATTAACACAAGCGATTGTTTATTTGTGGGCATTATATCAATTGCGAGTTAAATTTTCAAATTTCAAATTGCGTTTTAGTGAAATTTGGGAGTACAACAAATCATTTGGTTTTAATGTTTATGTGGGCAGTTTGTTTGCTGTTGGTTTTAATGCTTTAACGGAGGTTTTAATTAGTTATTTTGGTATTGATAATACGGGTGTTGGTTATTATTCTTTAGCATTGCATTTTGCTACTCCGTTAGCTTTTATTCCTAATACGATAGCAACTACTCATTATAAGAAGTTTGCTTCACAAACAAAAATATCTTCAAAGTTAATTTGGATTACGATTGTTTTTTGTGCGTTTGCATTAATAGGATTGAGATTAATATTATCTCCGTTTATCTCATATTTTTATGGTGAAGATTTTTTGCCCGTTATACCAATTTGTATGGTTGCATCTTTTGGCGTGTTGATTTATGGTATGGCAGATTTTTTTAATCGTTATTTGGGCGCAAATGGACAAGGAAAGGCTTTGCGTAATGCTTCGTTTATTGTGGGGGGGAGTTTGTTACTAATGAATTTATTTTTGATTCCAAAGTATGGGGCATACGGAGCTGCTTATACAAAAGTTATAGCAGGGGGAGTTTATTTGGTTAATATGTTGTTTTATTATTTTAAGTATATTAGGATGAATAAGAATAATGGATAAAGTTGTAGATAAATTTTGGGTATTTAAAAATTGGTATTTTTTTGTAGTTCTGATATTTTCGGGGCAAGCAACTCTTTTTTCTCGTAATATGGAGGGAAAATTGTTATTATTTTTTTTAACGATGATTTATGCTCTTATTTACGAGATTAATTTTAATGATAAAAAGTTATTTGTTACTATATTTGTTTGGTTATCTTTTTCTATTATAACTGCATTTCGAAATGGAGAATTTTTGCCAGGGTTTACTTTTCGCCATATTATTAATTTTTTAATTTGTTTCACCTTGGTTCGGTTGTATGGAAAAAAATTGTTTGTGTTATTTGAATATGTTGTTTGGGGGTTAGCTTGTTGTAGTTTGGTTATTTGGTTGCTACAAGTTGTAGCTCCTTCTTTTGTTTTTTCTTTATTTAGACCTTTAAATATATCTCAATATCGTACTTTTTTTGAAAATGGCTCGTACTTTATTATTGGCGGGGTATTGTCTCAAGATACATTGTTGCCACGGAATTATGGTTTTTGTTGGGAACCTGGACCTTTTGCTATTTATTTGGTTTTAGCTTTGTTTTTTAATATTTTAAGAAATAAAGGTAATTGGAATAATAAAATATTTTATTCTCTTTTTCTTACTTTATTAACAACACAATCAACAACGGGGTATTTAGCCTTTATGTGTGGTTCTCTAATATATGTTTATCAATATTATAAAGGGTTATTGAAATATTTTGTATTTATAAATCTTGCTTTTTTACTCGTTTTTCTTTTTTATAACACATCGTTTTTATTTGATAAGATTCAAGAATTATATGTGAATGGTTTAGAAATAGATACTGTTATAGGGCGTGGAGTAAAAACAGAAACGTTTTATTCGGGAGGTCGTTTTGGCGGTTTTATAATTGCTTGGGAGGATATAAAGAAATATCCTTTGTTTGGAACTGGTGGTTTTTGGGGAATTTCTTATGGAAAAGGTTATGTTTATATTGTGAATGGATTAGCATCAATTATGTCAGTTTATGGGTTATTTGGGATTATAATATTTTTCCTGTCTCTTTATAAGTCTTCTAATTTATTTGCAAATATATATAATTCTTGTTTGAATCGATGTTTCTTGGTTATAGTTTTGTTTGCTTCAGTAGGTTTTGGTGTCGTTAATCAATCAATTTTGTTTTCTTTTATTTTAATGGGATGGTTTTATCCTTCACAAAAAATGCATATATGAAAATCTTGTTTTTTATAGGTTCTCTTCGTTCTGGAGGAAAAGAGAGACGATTAGTGGAGTTATTGTCTTATTTAAAAAATAAAGGTGGGTATGAGATGAAACTTGTACTCAATTATAATGATATTGCTTATCAGAAATTTAATGCTTTGGGGATTGATGTTATTGTATTAGAAAAAGAGAAGGGTAATAAAGATTTCTCTCTTTTTGCTAAATTTTATTGTGTGTGTAAAGAGTTTAAGCCTGATATTATTCATACTTGGGGAGGAATGCAATCTTTTTATGCTTTGCCGACTAAATTTTTATTAAATATTCCACTTGTAAATAGTCAGATTGCAGATGTAATGGGAGTGGAGCGCACATCAAAATTTTCTAATTTTATTAATAGGGTAAACTTTCGCTTTTCTGATGTTATTTGCTCTAATTCATTTGCAGGGTTAAAGGCGTATAGGCAAGATAAAGATAAACGAGCTGTTGTTGTTTATAATGGCTTAGATAATAATCGTTTTGTTGGTTTAGCAAATAAAAATGATATTAGGCAGAAGTACTGCATATCTACTCTTTATGCAGTTGTAATGACTGCGACTTATTCAAAGATGAAAGATTGGCAAAGATTTGTTGATATTGCAATTGAGGTTGTTGGACGTAGAAATGATATTACTTTTATTGGTGTTGGAGCTATAGCTGATGAGAAAATGTATAATGAACTCTCTGGACAAGTAAGAGAATATGATAACATTAAATTGCAAGGCCGTTGTAATGAGGTTGAAAATCTAGTAAATGCATGTGATGTTGGTGTACTATTTTCAACCCAAGGAGAGGGGGTTTCCAATACAATATTAGAGTATCTTGCTTTGGGAAAGGCTGTTGTTGTTGATAGAGATGGAGGTACTTCTGAATTTGTTATAGAGGAGTATAATGTTTTTTTTGCTAATGATAAATCAATTGATGAAGTCGCTGATTTAATAATAAAATTAATTGATGATGAGTCTTTGAGACTTTCTTTAGGCGCAAATGGAAAGAAAACTATATCTAAAAAATTTACTTTAGAGAAAATGGGTAGTGATTTTGAAAAGGTTTATCATAATTTAAGGAAATAAGTTTATTTGCAATTGTTATGTTATTCAATTCATTTGATTTTTTAATTGTTTTTCCGTTTATATTTTTGTTGTATTGGGTAATACCAATAAAATATGCCAATATTAGAAAGGCTTTTCTAATATTAGTAAGTTTTCTACTATATCTTAATTGGAAGCCATGGTTTTCATTAGTGCTTATATGGGTTATTGTTGTGACTTATCTATTTGCATTATGGTTGCAAAAGACGGATAGACAGAAGTGTGTTGTAGTTGGTGGAGTGGTCTTGGCTCTTCTTCCTCTTTTGTTTTTTAAGTATTATAATTTTGTTAATGAATTGGTTTGGAGTTTGCTTTCATGTGTTGGTTTGAGATATGAATTAAAGGGTTTGAATTGGGCGGTGCCTATTGGTATTTCGTTCTTTTCTTTTCAAGCAGTTGGTTACCTATTAGATGTATATCATAAGCGAGTTGAGGTGGAAAAGAATTTTTGGGATTATACTCTTTTTGTCTCGTTTTTTCCACAAATTCTTTCAGGTCCGATAAGTAAGGCTAGTGAATTATTGCCACAAATAAAATCGTTGCCTAAGTTTAATTATGAAAAGGCAAGAAATGGTATGCAATGGTTGTTGTGGGGTTTGTTTTTAAAAGTAGTTTTGGCTGATAGAGTAGGACTTTATGTAGATTTGATATTTAATAACTATGAGCATTATTCGGGTTGGAATACAATCTTAGCTGCAGTGTTGTATAGCTTTCAGATATATGGCGATTTTGCTGGATATTCGTTTATGGCAGTGGGTGTTGCTAAACTGTTGGGTTTCGATTTAATAAATAATTTTGATAGACCATATTTTGCTCAAAGTGTTACCAATTTTTGGCGTAGATGGCATATATCCCTCACTCGTTGGTTGACGCAACAAGTTTATATTCCATTGGGTGGTAGTCGTTGTTCAAAAATGCGACAATATTTCAATATTATGGTTACATTTTTGGTGTCGGGGATTTGGCATGGCGCAAATTGGACGTTCATAGTGTGGGGCGTATTACATGGTTTCTTTCAAATTATAGAAAAGGCATTGGGTTTGGGGAAGTTTGAATCTAAGGGTGTATTAGGTGTGTTGCGTATAGGTGTTACCTTTGTTTTAGTTACATTGGCATGGGTAATATTCCGTAGTCCATCAATAGGGGTTGCTGTTGAGTTTATTGCAAGTATGGTTGATTTTAATGGGTTTGTGGTAAACGATATAAATGTGTTATTCTATTCAATAATGGCATTAGTGGTTTTATTTGTATGGGAGATACTTTCTGAATATAAACGAGATTTTGTTTTGAAATTGAGCCAATATGAAGTAATAAGATGGATGGTATATTTGTTTATTGTTGTGATGATAATGCTAATGGGAGTATTTGATGGTGGACAGTTTATTTATGCTAATTTTTAAGGTGTTATGAAAAAGTTTTTGATAAATATATTTTGTTTTTGTGTATTGTTGGTTGTTGTTGATAGATGTATGGGAGGTGTCTTTGATTATTTGAGAGAAAATGCGAAGGGAGGAGCAACAAAAGAGTTGCATTATATCGCCAATGAATCTACTGATGACGTGGTGGTTTTTGGTTCTTCGCGTGCAAATCATCATTATGTGCCTCAGATTATTGAGGATTCTTTAGACTTGACTTGTTTTAATATGGGGCAAGGTGGCAACGGTATTGTTTTGATGTATGGACGTTATCAAATGCTACTAGAGCGATATAAGCCTAAGTTAATAATTTATGATGTTAGTAGTTTTGATTTTAGTAATAGGCACGATAATTCTCGTTATTTAAATTTATTGAAAGAGTATTATGATAAAGATTGTATAAAAAAGGAGTTTGCGCAACTTGTTGATTGGAAAGAGAGGTGTAAGTTATCATCTAAAATGTTTCAAGCCAATTCAAAAGTGATTACTATATTTGGAGATAATGTTTTATGTCAAGATGTAAATAAAGGTTATATCCCTCTTTATGGTGCAGTTACTGATTCGGCTAAATATCAATATGAGTTTGTTGATTCAACCGATTGGGGGTTGGATTCTGTAAAACTATCTTTATTTGAAAGATTTGTTTGTGATATAAAAGCGAGAGATATTCCTTTAGTTATGTTTGTTAGTCCAGTTTATGCGAAAAGCGCACGAGTAGATTATGTTGAAGCAGAAAAAATCTGTGCTAAATATGATGTTCCATTTTATTATTTGATGGAAATGGATGGTATTGCTGATGATTATACTATGTTTCAAGATAGAACACACATGAATAATACTGGTGCTGAAAAATATATGCGAGAGATTATTCCGTTATTGAGATATGCTTTAGATAAATAAATATAGTTGGTGTTATGTTGGGTTTAAGAATATTAATATGAAATAAAGATTTGTTAATTCTAAAAAAAATAGTTATGAAGATCCTTTTAATTGCAAATTACAATGAAGGTGCTGGAGGTATAAGTGTTCAAGTTGAGTTGTTGTATAAGAATTTATTAAAAGAGAACAATTTGTCGAAATTTTCGTTCACTTATGTGTGAACCTATAAAACACTTATTAACCATCTCTATATCAATTAAATATAGAGACAAATTTAAGATAAAGTTGTCTTGTTGCAAAATTTGCTCGGCAAATTTAGTTGTAAATAGTTAAAATTCAGATTGTTACAGGCCTATTTTTGCGTAAAGTTGTCTTGCGAAAAGCTGCAGCACAAAAAAATATTAATAATGAACTATGAAACAATTAGTTACAGACGAATTTTTACGTTAAAGTTGTCTTGAGTCAAAATTTAAGATTAGGATATGAAAATATTAATAACATCACCCTATAGTAAAAATGGGGGCGTAAGAAGTTTTGTGGATAATATTTTTCCGCATTTAGATAATGCTATAAAATTTTATCGTGGTAATAGAGAAGAAAAAGGTAAGGTTGTAAATATATTATTAACTTTAATAACTCCAATTCGTTTTTTGTTTTATTTGCTTAGGAAGAATCCAGATAGAGTTATTGTTAATACTTCTTTGAGTAAACAATTATTAGTGAGAGATGGTATATTGGTGTTTTTATCTAAAGTGTTGGGTTATAATGTAACTTTGATGATTCATGGTTTTCAAGATAAGGCTTTGTTTCATGATAGAATTTTGAAAATGGGATATTTTAAAGCAGATGTAATTTTTGTTTTAGCGTCGGAATTTAAGCAACAATTGGTTACTGCTGGTTATAGAAGGAATATTTATGTAAATTATAATCCAGTAGAATCGGCAATCTTAAACCGAATTGATGAGATTCAAATTTCAAGAGATATGTCAGAAATAAATAAATTGTTATTTTTGGCAAGAGTAGAAAAGAATAAGGGTGTATATATTTTGTTGGAAGCATTTGAACTTTTGCAAAAAAAATATCCATCTTTAATTTTAACTATTGCAGGGGATGGTTCTGAATTAGATAATATGAAGAGTTATGTTGCAAATCATCAAGTTAACAATGTTGTATTTAAAGGTTTTGTTAGTGGTGAAGCAAAAATCAAATTATTAGAAGAATCGGATCTCTTCATAATGCCTACTCATCGTGAAGGACTGCCAATCTCTGTATTAGAGGCTATGGCTTTGGGAAATATGATTGTTACACGACCTGTTGGTGGATTAGTCGATTTGTATGATAATCATAAATTTGGGACTTTAATCGAGTCTTTGGACCCGAAAGATTATGCTGCTGCAATAGAGGTGCTTATAAATGATATAGATTTAGAAGAACAAAGAAAAAATAATATTCTATTTGCAAAAGATAATTTTTCTGCGCAAAAAATAGTTGCAAAAATATTAAATTCAAATTAGTGTATGCTTAATAATATAGAATCATATATAAGGAAAAATGATTTTCAAGGCTATGATCCTTATGATATTTTAAATTCACCTATACCTTTTCGTTGGTTTGGAACATTAGTTCAAGCTGTAGTTATTCAATTTAGTAAGTTAAATCCTATAAATTTAAGGCCATTGATGGGTATAAAAAAAGGAATAAATCCTAAAGCACTTGGTCTTCTTTTGTCGGGATATGCTGCTTTATACCGACAAAATCGAAAAGAAGAGTATAGAGTGGAGATGGATAGACTGATTGTTTTGATAAAAGAAAATATATCAAAAGGTCAATGTGGGGCATCTTGGGGGTATAATTTTGATTGGGCAACACCTAAAGAGTTGAAAAAGAAATATACTCCATCTGTTGTGGTGACAGCTTTTGTAGTTGCTGGATTGATGGATTATTATGAACTTTTTGGTGATGATGATGTGAAAACTCTAATTGTTAGTTCTGCTGATTATGTTTTGAAAGCTTTACCTCGTTATGATTTACATGGCGAAGTTTGTTTTGCCTATACGGCAGAATCAAAGGGTCGTTGTTATAATGCTAGCGTTTTAGGTGCAGAAACTTTAGCTCGTGTTTATTCTTTAACAAACAATGAGGAGTTATTGCATTTAGCTCATTCTGCAGTTCGTGGTGTTGTTATGTCACAAAAAGAAGATGGACGTTGGAATTATAGCATAGACGACGTAGGTGTTGAACGTAAACAAGTAGATTTTCATCAAGGGTTTGTTTTGGTGTCGTTATATAATTTTTTGAAGTACACAGGAATAAAGGATGATTTGGTAGAAAATGCGATAAGAAAAGGTTTAGATTTTTATATTAAAAATCAGTTTTTACCAACAGGGCAGTCTTTGTGGAGAATCCCTAAAGCTTATCCTGTTGATATACATAATCAGGCGCAAGGTATAATAACATTCTCTTTAATGTCTGAATTCTCAAAAGAATATTTGTCTTTTGCTGGTAAAATAGCTGATTGGACAATGGATAATATGTATGATAATAAAAGACATTATTTTTATTATCGCAAATTTAAGTTTTATACAAATAAAATTCCTTATATGAGATGGTCGCAGGCTTGGATGTTTTTAGCTTTGAGTATATATAATGAAAAATTAAAAAATGATTAAATATTTATGAAAAAAATAATCGTCGTGGCGGGTGCTCGCCCTAATTTTATGAAAATTGCACCACTTATGCATGCGCTTGCTGGGCATAAGGAGATTGAAACTATACTTGTGCATACTGGTCAACACTATGATGTGAAGATGTCGGGTCAGTTCTTCGAAGAACTCAACATCCCTCATCCTCATGTGAACCTCGAAGTGGGTTCGGCTTCGCAAGCTGTGCAAACTGCGCGTATCATGGAGCGTTTCGAACAAGTGTGCCTCGACCATCGCCCTGATGCTGTTATCGTTGTAGGTGATGTGACTTCGACTGCGGCTTGTACACTTGTGGCAGCGAAACTCGAAATCAAAACTGTGCATTATGAGGCTGGTCTTCGTAGTCGCGATCGCTCAATGCCGGAAGAGATTAACCGATTGGTGACTGATGCGATATCGGACCTTTTCCTCACTACTTCGGTGGATGCCGATGACAACCTATTGAAAGAGGGTGTGCCTACCGAGAAAATCGAAATGGTGGGTAACCTTATGATTGACTCGCTTGTGGCTAATCGTGATAAGGCTTCGGCATCGTCACTTAATTTCCAACTCCTTAACCACGACAAAGAGATTCGCTTTGGTGAGGATTTCAAGCGTAGTGAGTATGGCGTGATGACGTTCCATCGCCCTGGCAATGTAGATGATAAGGCGTCGTTGGAGCGTTTGGTTGAGATTTGGGGCGAGGTGTCAGAACGTGTACCTTTGGTATTTCCTGTGCATCCTCGTACTTACAAAAATATTCAAGCATTTGGTTTGCAAGAGAAAATAGATGCTTATGAGCATCTCTATTTTATTGAGCCATTGGGTTATCTTCAATTTATCAATCTTGTGCAAAATTCACAATTCGCCTTGACAGATTCGGGCGGCATTCAAGAGGAGACTACTTATTTGAACCTACCATGCCTTACTGTGCGTCCTAATACTGAACGTCCAGTGACAGTGTGGGAGGGTTCGAATAAACTCATCACTATCGATGACATTATCCCTGAGGTGACACTTATCCTTGAAGGTAAAGGAAAATGTGGTCACACTCCTAAATTCTGGGATGGCGATGCTGCCCTCCGTATCGTAAAAAAACTTGAAAGTTGGTTATAATATGATAGAAGTAGTAAAATCTATAGATTCAAAAGAATGGTTTGAAATTTCGAGAAAAGCAAATAAAGTCTCTTTTTTTCAAACAGAGGATTGTTTTTCTTTCTATAAAAGCTTATCTTTTTTTGATCCATTTTGTTTTGCTGTTAAGGAAAATGATGAATTTAAAGGACTTATTTTAGGATATATAACTAAAGAAAAAGGATTGTTGAAAGGTTTTTTGTCGAGAAGGGCTATTATTATTGGAGGTCCTATGTTGGTTGAGGATATATCAGATGAGGCTTTGACTTTATTGTTGCAATCGGTTTCTAAATCATTAAAAAATAAAGCCATTTATATTGAATCTCGAAATTTTAATGATTACTCAAAATATAAAGAGATTTTTGCTAAATGTGGATTTGTTTATAACGAGCACTTGAATTTTCATGTTGATACATCATCAGTTGATATTTTTCAGGCTAATATGGGTAAGAGCCGTAAACGTGATGTGAAAACATCGATAAGAGATGGTGCTGAGGTTGTATATATTCCGACGATAGAGCAAATTAAAGAGTACTATGATATTCTTTTGGATTTGTATAAAACAAAGGTGAAAACGCCATTATTTGATTTTGAGTTTTTTGAAAAAATGCATAAATGTGATTGGGCGAAGTTTATTTTGGTAAAATTAAATGATGAAATAATTGGTGGAACTGTATGCGTGTGTTTAGATGGTGTTGGTGTTTATGAGTGGTTTGCATGTGGTAGAGATGGGGTTTATAAAAATATTTATCCATCAACTTTAGCTACATATTCAGGCATTGAATATGCTGTGGTAAATGGATATCCGTTGTTTGATATGATGGGAGCTGGTAAACCTACTGAGGATTATGGTGTGAGAGATTTTAAATCTAAGTTTGGCGGTAAACTTGTTGAACACGGACGTTTTGTTAAAATCCAAAATTCATTTTTGTATTGGGTTGGTAAAACTGGAGTGAAATTTTTAAAAAGAAAAAAATAATATATGAATATTTTGATTGATATAGCACATCCTGCGCATGTGCATCTATTACGATTAACATATCATGAATTAATAAAAAGAGGTCATAAAATTATAGTAACAGTTAAGGATATTCCTATTGCAAAAAAATTGATGGATATTTATGGTATACCTTATGTTAGCTTGGGAAAGAAAAAAGATTCTTTGCTTTATAAAGCATTTAGTCAATTAATTTATGATTATAAAATATGGAGGTTGGCTATTAAACACAAGATAGATGTTGGGATAGGATCTTCAATTACAATACCTCATGCTAGCAAGTTTTGTCGGATGAATAGTATTGTATTTGATGATGATAATGATAGTGTAGAACCTTTGTTTGTAAAGTATGCGCATCCTTTTGCAGATGTGGTTCTTTCTCCATCAAGTTTGATAGGTAATAGAAAAACACCTAAAGCTATTTTTTATGATGGTTATCATGAATTAGCTTATTTGCATCCAAATAGATTTGCTCCCGATGAAAATATTTTGGACGAGGTAGGATTGACAAAAGATGATAAATTTTTTATTTTGAGATTTAATGCTTTTAAGGCTCATCATGATGTTGGTGTTTCTGGTTTGTCTATTGAAAATAAAAGGAAATTGGTTGAATATCTTGAAACAAAAGGTAAAGTATTTATAACAACAGAACGTAACATAGATGAAGAATTCTTACCTTATCAATTGACTATCTCTCCCGAAAAAGCACACTCTTTGATGTATTATGCAACAATGTTTATTGGTGATAGTCAAACAATGACTTCTGAAGCTGCGGTTTTGGGTGTGCCTGCAATTAGATGTAATACTTTTGTTGGTAATATTGCATATTTAGAGGAGGAAGAACATAAATATGGTTTGACTTATGGTTTTTTGCCTAACCAATCCGAACAAATGTTTAAGAAGATAGAGGAGATTTTATCCAACCCAAATGTAAAGGATGAGTGGTCTGCTAAAAGAAGTAAGATGTTAAAGGATAAAATTGATGTTACTGCATTTTTTGTTTGGTTTATTGAGAATTATCCTGGAAGCTCAAAAATAATGAAAGAAAATCCTAATTATCAAGAAAAATTTAAATGAGAGATTTTACACAGAATACATATAGACTCTTATTAGAAACCTTCAAATGTGCTGGGTATGAAGTGATGTCGTTCGAACAATATTGTGAAGGTAGGAGAGCTGATAAGATGCTTGTGTTGCGTCATGATGTGGACTTGAAAGCTGAGAATTCGTTAGAAACAGCTAAAATTGAGAATGAGTTGGGGATGACGGCTTCGTATTATTTTCGTGTTGTAGCAGAAAGTAATAAACCTAAGTTAATCAGAGAAATAGTAAATCTTGGGCATGAAGTAGGCTATCATTATGAGGATATGTCTTTATGTGGAGGTGATGGAAAGAGGGCTGTAGAGCATTTTGAAAAATGGCTTAATTATTTTCGCAGTTTTTATCCAGTAAAGACTATTTGTATGCATGGAGCTCCGACTAGTAAATATGATAGTAAGGATATTTGGAAGTTCGCTGATTATCGTGAGTTTGGTTTGATTGGAGAACCTTATTTTGATACTGATTTTGCTGAGATGTTTTATATTACTGATACAGGTCGTTGCTGGGATGGTTATAAGGTGAGTGTGCGAGATAAAATACCAGAATATCAAGATAAGTGGATTAAAAGAGGTTGGACGTATCATTTAACAAATGATATTATTTGTGCAGTTGAGAATGGTTCGTTTCCTAAAAAATTGATGATGACTACTCACCCTCAACGATGGACAGATAATGTTGTCGGTTGGTGGAAAGAGTTAGTATTGCAAAATATTAAGAATGTAGTAAAGCGAATAAAATTATCATTAAAAAAATAGTATGACAAAAATTCACACATCGTCGTTGTATCGTATTTCGTATAGTACGGATGCGAGTGCTTATCGTGAGGTGCCGATGGGGGTGGCGTTCCCTAAGTCGGAGGACGATGTGGTGCTTTTAATCAACGAGGCTAAGAAGCGAAAAACTCATATCATCCCTCGAGCTGGTGGTACTTCTATCGCTGGTCAGGTGGTAGGCTCGGGTATCGTGGCGGATGTGAGCCGATATATGAATAATATATTGGAAATTAATGCCAATGAACATTGGGCTTGGGTGCAACCTGGCGTAGTGCTCGATGAACTGAATTTGGCATGTAAACCGTATGGTCTATTTTTTTCACCTGAGACTTCGACGAGTAACCGCTGTTGTATAGGTGGTATGTTTGGCAACAACTCGTGCGGGTCACATTCGCTAATATATGGTAGCACACGACACCATGTGTTGGCTGTGAATGTAGTGTTGGGAGATGGGTCGTTCGAGACTTTTGAACCTATAACTATTGCCCAACTTGAGAAGCGTTTTGGAACAGAATTTTGGACTAAAAAGGATGGTGATAGGTCGTTGGTTGAGAATATATATGCTCAATTGATAGGTTATGCTGTGGATGAAAGAACGTGGACCTTGATAGAGGATAGTTTTCCTGATAAATCGCTTCGTCGCCGTAGCTGTGGTTATGCTATTGATGAGGCGATTGAGGATTTGAATAATACAACAAAGGTGTGGCGTGATAGAGAGGTGGATGTGTGCAAATTGCTGTGTGGTAGCGAAGGTACGTTGGCTTTTGCTACAGCAATAAAGGTGTCGCTCGACCCTCTGCCTCCGAAAGAAGCTATGGTTGTATGTGCGCATTGTGATACGGTGGAGAAGAGTTTCGTGGCTAATCTTGTTGCTTTGCGACACAAGGGGGTGACGGCTATTGAGTTGATGGACTATAATATCCTTGAACTGAGTAAGGCTAATGTGGAACAACAGAAGAATCGTTTCTTCATTGATGGCAATCCTGCTGCGGTGTTGATTGTGGAGTTGAAGGCTGATACGAGAGAAGTGTTAGATGCTATGGCAGAGAGGGTTGAGTATGATTTGTTGAATGATGATAGAGGATTGGTATATGCTTGTACTCGTGTGTATGGTTCGGAGATATCGAAGGTGTGGAGTTTGCGTAAGGCTGGATTGGGACTATTGAGTGGCATGAAGGGTGATGCTAAACCGATTGGGGTGATTGAGGATACTGCGGTGGCGCCTGAACGATTGCCTGACTATATGAAGGAGTTTGGTGTGATGTTGGAACGATTGGGGTTGAGTTGCGTGTATCATGCGCATATCAGTACTGGTGAATTACATTTACGACCAATTATAAATATCAAGACGGAAGAAGGGAAATGTTTGTTTCGTCAAGTGGCGGAGGAGACGGCTTGTTTGGTGAAGAAGCATCGTGGTAGTTTAAGTGGAGAACATGGTGATGGTCGCTTACGTGGTGAATTTATTCCGTTGATGTATGGTAGTGAGGTTTATGAGTTGATGCGTGATGTGAAACGGGTGTGGGATGCAGAGTCTATTTTTAATGTTGGAAAGATAGTAGATGCACCCCCAATGGACTCGAACCTACGATTTGAGGTGAAACCGGAGTATGCCTTTGAAAAGGTATTGAAAAATGATAAGACTTATTTCAATTGGAAAGCGGCTTTTGATGAGTGTGATGTGAAAGGTGCAACAGGTGCGAAATCGCAACTGCATGCTTTGATGTGTTCGATTGAACAATGTAATGGGGCTGGAGATTGTAGGAAGTCAAATTTGATTGGTGGTACGTTGTGCCCTGCCTATAAGGTGTCGCGCGATGAAACACATACTACTCGTGCACGAGCAAATGTGTTGCGTGAGGTGTTGACTCGAGGTTGGGAGAGTGAAGCTTTTGATGGGGCAACAAAAGTGAATAAGGCATTATGGGATATTGAGGAGATTGATGAGATATTGAATTCGTGTCTTTCGTGCAAAGGGTGTCGTAGCGAGTGTCCATCGAATGTGGATATGACTCGTTTGAAGGCCGAAATTTTGCAACAACGATATGATTCTAAGGGGGTGCCGTTTCGTTCGTTTATGGTATCGCGAATGGTGCAGGTGGAACGCTTTGGTCGGATGGTGACACCTTTGTATAATTTTTTTGCGACTTGGCGCCCTTCGGCTACGGTTATAAAGCGAATATTGAGATTTGCTATTGAACGTGATATTCCTAAGTTGAGTTGTCATACGATGCGACAATTGGTGGCGCACGAACAAAGGAATTGTGGGGTGGATGGAAAAGAAAGAGTTGTTAATCTTTTTGCAGATGAGTTTACTAACTTACAAGAAGCTGAGTTGGGATTGTCGTTTGCTCGTTTGCTAATGGCTTTAGGGTATGTGGTGAGAATACCAAAACATGTGGAGAGTGGACGCGCTGCTATATCGAAGGGATGTTTGAAATATGCTAAACGATGTGCCGAGAAGAATGTCGAGTTATTGAGTGATGTGGTGACTTCTGATGCTCCATTGGTGGGCATCGAGCCTTCGTGCCTGTTGTCGTTCCGTGATGAATATCCTGATTTGGTGGATTCGAAGATGAGAGATAGAGCTAAAGGCTTGGCTAAGAATGTATATCTTTTCGATGAATTTATAGTGAGGGAGATGGAGGCTGGTAGGATAACTGCGGATATGTTTGATGACGGAGCGGTGGAGATTTGGTTGCATGGACATTGTCATCAGAAATCGTTGGTTGGGATTGATAAAACAGTGAAGATGTTGGGATTATTGCGTGGCGCTAAGGTGAATGTGATTCCGAGTGGTTGTTGTGGTATGGCTGGGTCGTTTGGTTATGAATCTGAACACTATAAGACGTCGTTAGCTATTGGCGAGATGGTATTATTCCCTGCGGTGAGACGTGTTGTGACGGCAACAAGTGGTGTTGTGCCTACGATTGTGGCGGCACCTGGCACTTCGTGCCGACAACAGATAAAAGATGGTACGGGTGTGGTAGCTGTGCATCCGATTGAGATATTGACTAAGTATATAAAAAAATAGATTATGGATAAGAAATCTAATTATTTTAATATTAAAGGTTGGCTTATAGGATTGGATTTTGTTATTTGGTCCGTGGCATCTGTACTTTGTGTGATGTGGCGTTGGGTGGCTGATAAAAGTATGGTGTGGAGTTATATGTTGTTGTTTGCAGGGATGTTTGCAGTGTGGTGTGTGGTTGGTGTTTTATGTGGTAAATATCGTCCAATGCGTATAACCAGATTTTTATATCAAGTGTTGTCGTTGATGGCAACAATATTGGTTATGTATCTTGTTGTCTATGTATGTAGAACGTATTTGGAAGGATGGCAATATTCGCCACGTGTGGCGCAATGGATTATATGGTTGGTGGCAGGAATGGATTTGATAGTGGTGTTGGGGGGTAGTATGAAAAAATATGCGCAAGACATGGATGATAAGCCAATGATCTTTGAAGAACGTAGAGAGGCTAAAGTGTTGCGTGAACCACAAAAGTTGTCGGAAAGAGCATTGAGAAGTGTGGAAAATGGTATTCGTGATTATACAAATGATGAGGTGTTGGCAATGTTGCGAGAAAAGGCAAACATAGATAATGCTAACACTCGGGTGGTGGCTAATAGGGATTTGTTTACATTGCAAACATTGGAGCAATATCGTTTTGATACAATAGTTAATTTGGTATTGGTGAATGATTTGCGTGAGATAAATAAACATTTTGCAGTAGCAAATGACAAATTGCCAGACGGGGGTCGGTTTGTTTGTTGTTTTAGACCAAAAGAGGCAGTAAAAGAAAAAATATTGAACCATTATCCAAAAGGATTAAATTGGATAGTTTATTTGTTTCATTTTATGTTTAAACGAATGATGCCTAAGTTGGTGTTGACAAGCCATTTGTATTTTGATTTGACAGATGGAAAAAATAGAGTGTTGACAGAAACAGAGGTGTTAGGCCGTTTGTATTTTTGTGGTTTTGAAGTAGATGAGGTGGTTGAAGTGGGCAAGATGAAGTATGTGTTTGCTCGTCGTGTGGCTATGCCACAACAACAAGGTGAGATTAGAAAACGTTATGGTCCGTTGATTAAATTGCGTCGTGTGGGTAAGGATGGACGTTGGTTTAATGTCTATAAATTGCGTACGATGCACCCTTATTCGGAATATCTTCAGCAATATATGTTAGATAATTATGGTTTGCAAGAGGGAGGTAAATTTGCTAATGATGTGAGAGTTACCACATTGGGTGCTTTTGCTCGTAAATATTGGCTCGATGAGTTGCCCATGTTTATCAATTTTTTCAAAGGTGATATGAAGTTTGTGGGAGTTAGACCATTGAGTAAGCAGTATTTTAGCCTTTATACTCCCGAATTGCAAGAAAAACGTACTAAATTTAAGCCGGGGTTATTCCCTCCGTTTTATGCTGATATGCCTAAAACATTGGATGATATTCAGGCTTCTGAGATGAGATATCTTATTATGTGTGAAGAAAAAGGTTGTTTTTATACTGATATATATTATATGTGGCGTATTTTTGTGAATATTGTATTCAAAAAAGCTCGCTCTCATTGATTAAATTTTTTGTAATATGAAAAAGATTGAAATGGTTGACTTGCGTAGTCAATATGAAAAAATCAGAGATGCTGTAAATAGCGGAATCCAAGAAGTAATAGATACTACTCAGTTTGTAAAGGGACAAAAAGTAAAGGATTTTGAACAACAATTAGCGGAATATCTTGGTGTGAAACATGTGATTGCAGTGGGTAATGGTACGGATGCGTTGCAGATTGCATTGATGGCATTGGGGTTGAAACCGGGTGATGAGGTGATTACGCCTACATTCACTTTTATAGCTACAGCAGAAGTGGTGGCTTTGTTGGGACTCACACCTGTGGTGGTGGATGTAGACTACGATACGATGTGTGTGACAGCAGAGGCGATTGAGCGCGCAATTACACCAAAAACAAAAGCTATTGTGCCTGTACATTTATTTGGACAAAATGCTGATATGGAGGGTATTTTGACTGTGGCGCGTAAGCATAATTTATATGTGGTAGAGGACGCATGCCAGTCGATGGGTTCGAGATATACGTTCTCTGACGGTCGTGTGGCGGCGAGTGGAACAATGGGTAATATTGGTTGCACTTCGTTTTTCCCTTCGAAGAATCTTGGCTGTTATGGCGATGGGGGTGCTTTGTTTACCAATGATGATGAGTTGGCACAACGCATCCGCGTGATAGCTAATCATGGCATGGAGGTGAGATATCATCACGATATGGTAGGGGTGAATAGTCGTCTTGATTCAATACAGGCTGCTGTGTTGTTGGCTAAGTTGCCACATTTGGATGAGTATATTGTTGCGCGTCAGAATGCTGCTGAGTATTATAATAATGCATTGAAGAGTGATGATAGATTTTTGACTCCTGTTGTTGGAGGTAATACTACGCATGCGTTTCATCAATATACATTGCGATGTGTGGGCGTGAATCGTGATGAGTTGCGTGAGCAGTTGGCTACGAAGGGTATTCCTGCGATGATATACTATCCGATACCATTGCATCAACAGAAGGCATATCAAGATCCTCGTTATAAAGATGGCGATTTCCCTGTGGCTGAACGATTGGCAAAAGAGGTGTTGAGTTTGCCTATGCATACTGAACTTGATGCAGAGCAGTTGGAGTATATAGTTAATAGCCTATAGTCAATGGATAACAGACAACATACATTTGCATATAGATATTGACCGTAAACTTTAAAATAAATTTGGACGGCGACCGTCGACTATTGACTGTTGACCGTTGTCTTTTAAAAATAAATTATGAAAAATTTTGCATTGATTGGTGCTGCTGGATATATCGCACCACGACATTTGAGAGCTATTAAAGATACTGGCAATAGATTGGTTGCTGCGTATGACCGCTTTGATAGTGTTGGTATTATGGATAGTTTTTTCCCAGAAGCTTCGTTTTTTACAGAGCAAGAACTATTCGACCGTCATTGTACTAAATTGAAGAGTACTGAAGATAAAATTGATTTTGTGAGTATTTGTACTCCTAACTATCTTCATGATGCGCATATGCGTTATGGATTGCGCCTTGGTGCTGATGTGATTTGTGAAAAACCACTTGTGTTAAATCCTTGGAATGTTGATGCGTTGCAAGAGGTGGAAAAGGAGACTGGTAGAAAAATTTACACTATTCTTCAATTGCGCTTGCACCAATCTATTCGTGATTTGAAAGCGAAAATCGAAGCTGGTCCAAAAGATAAGATTTATGATGTGGATTTGACATATATTACTTCTCGTGGTAATTGGTATTACACTAGTTGGAAGGGGGATGTGCATAAGAGTGGCGGTGTGGCTACTAATATTGGGGTGCACTTCTATGATATGTTGCAATGGGTATTTGGTAAGGTGACTCGCAATATTGTGCATGTTTCGTCGCATGACCGTGTAGCTGGTTATCTTGAATTAGAAAAGGCTCGTGTGCGCTATTTCTTGAGTATTAATGCGGATAATTTACCAGAAAATGCGGTACAAGGAGAGAAACGTACATTCCGATTAATAAATATCGATGGTGAGGCTTTTGAATTTAGTGAAGGTTTTACTGAATTGCATACAGATAGTTATCGTGATATTCTTAATGGTGGTGGTTTTGGTATTGAAGATGCACGTGTGGCAATTAATACTGTATATGATATTCGTAATGCTGTGCCTGTTGGACTTAAAGGTGATTATCACCCACTCGCTAAATTGCCTTTGGCAAAACATCCTTTTGGTTGGTAGTTGTTAAATATCTAATTAGTAAATTATAGACCCCGATTTTTTTCGCAACGAAAAAAATCGGGGTTGTTATTTTGTTGGAGTATAGTATTTTTTGTGGTGTTTTTGTTGATTGCAATATGATATAAAATTGATAGTTTTTGCTAATTTTGCAAAAATTAGCAAAAACTATTAGGTTTATCAAATGATTTTTTGTACCTTTGTGGACAAAATTAAATATTATAATGTTATGTTTGAATCTGCACCATTGATAGAAAAAGATGTTTACATCAAAGCATTGATGGGTGAAACATCGGAAGAGGCTAATGATATTGTTGATAAGATTAATGAGAAGTATGAGTATTGGGATAGGGTGAAATATAAGCCTCTTCCTAGTGGTTATACTTCGCAACAATTGTGGTCGCATGTTAAGGCTTCGCGTGCGTTGGGGGCTAAAACTATATGGGCGAAATATGGCATAAAACTTTCGGTGACGAATAAAATGCAGCAGATGTGTCATGACTTTGATATGATTTTTGGAAGTTTTTGGGAGTCGGATACAATGCCTCAAACAGCAGATAAGAAGAGATATTTGGCTAGTTCGTTGATGGAGGAGGCTATTTTTTCGAGTCAGATGGAAGGCGCTGTGACTACTCGTGCAGTGGCGAAAGAGATGTTGAAAAAGGGTATTTCTCCTCAAAATAAATCGCAGCAGATGATATCCAACAATTATAAAACTATATGTTATATTGTAGAGCATAAAGATGAGCCTCTTACGGCAGAAAATATACGTTTGATTCATAGTTTGATGACTAATAAAACATTGAAAAACGAGGAAGATGTAGGGCGTTTTAGGACAGAGCAAGATGATGTAGTGGTTGAAAACCAGTTGACGGGTGATGTGGTGCATACTCCTCCACCTGCTTCTGATTTGGCTGAATTTATAGATGATTTGTGCCACTTTTTTAATAATGGGAATGGAAAAGTTTTTATTCACCCAATTATTCGTGGTATAATTGTTCATTTTATGATAGCATATATGCACCCTTTTGTGGATGGTAATGGTAGAACAGCAAGGGCGTTGTTTTATTGGTATATGCTGAAAGAGAAGTATTGGTTGACTGAATATATGTCGATTTCGAGAGTTATAGCTAATTTGAAACGTAGTTATGAAGATGCGTTTCTTTATACTGAATTAGATGGTTGTGATATAGGCTATTTTGTTGTTTATAATTTGCGTGTGCTGGATATTTCGTTTCGTCAGCTGAAAGGTTATATTGAGAAGAAGCAGCGAGAAAAGCAAAAGGCAAATATGTTTATTGTGACTAATAGAAATATCAATGAGCGTCAAGCACAAATAATACAGTATTTTGTAGAACATCCTGCGGCTGTAGTGACAGTGAAAGATATGCAAAATAGATTTTTAGTTACATCAATGACAGCTCGTAAAGATTTGGTTGATTTGGTAAATAAGGGTTATTTATTAGAAATATCTATAAATAATAGGAAAAGTGGCTATATAAAAAGTGATGCATTTGATGAGTTAGTTAGAGTTTAATATTTGATAGTTTCTGATAATTTTTGCAAAATTATCAGAAACTATTAATTTTATTTGATGTTTTTTGTAGTTTTGTACTATGTTTGTCAATTTAGAATAAACACTTTTGCTTTGATTTTGTTAAATCAGATTAAACATCTTGGGCTTTCGGACTGATTATTTACAAATCATATATTCGATTATAGAATTTGTAAAAATTACTCCCTTCGGTCGTGATTTAACTTCGTTTTCCTCCTTCTTGCAAGGTATAATACAAATAAATTTGTCTTCTACTCTTGCTGCGAGCGTCGGTTTTACTTCGCTCGGTATAACTTAAGCAAGCTTAGTTCTACCTCGCTTATCGTAAAAATTTGGTGGAAATCGGCATTTGGGAGGTTGAAAATTTGGTGGAAATAAAAAAAAAATGTAACTTTGTTTCGATTGCATAATAAAAAATGATTTCTTATGAATAAGATTAAATATATTGTTGTGATGCTTTGCCTACTTGTGGTGGGCAATGTGTGCGCTCAGGAACGACATCCTGCGGCATTGGGTGGTGCGCCTGAATATTTGGGTTACACTCAGGTGTATGATTTTATTGATGAGTTGGCGGATATGCGCATCATCAGTGTGAGTTCGGTGGTGAAACCGTACGACCGTAACCAGATAGCGGCTTGGCTCGTGGAGGCGGCTGCGGCGGACTCGCTACTCTCGGTGCGTCAACGTAAAGAGTTGCGCTTCTACTTGAATGACTTTGCATTGGAGTGCGAAGGGATGTATGACGGCGTGGTGCAATGGTCGAATGTGGGTACTGTTGTTAATAAGGAGTTGTGGGGTGATGCGTTTTCTTTAGAGTCAACAGTCAACAGTCAACAGTCAACAGTCAATGGTGAGCGCGCATATTCTCCCTCTGTTTTAGGGGGAGTACCCGAAGGGAGAGGGGGTAATAACTCTCAATTCTCAATTCTCAATTCTCTTTGTCTTTGTTTCAACCGGCATTCCACTATGCTGACAGGAATTTTGAGTGCAAGATTAATCCGATATTGGGTATGGACCTCACGATGAATGGGCGTGGGATGGTGATGCACCGATGGTATGGGGCGGAAATCAGAGCCGATATTGTGGACCATGTGGCGGTGTGGGGGAGTTATCGCGATCATTCGTTTGATGGTTCTTTTCTTAATGAAGAGTATTTTAAGTCAGTAGGTTCTTCTACTCGGTATGGAGCTCAGTTGTCACGCCCACAATATTTGAATACAGAGATGGGTGTACAATATAAAGAAGCTAAATATGGTGGTGATTATAGCGAAATACGTGCTGGTATTAAGGCATATAGTTGGTGGGGTTCGATTGGTTTGGTGAAGGATAATGTACAGTGGGGCGATTCGTATCGTGCTTCTAATATTTTGTCGGGTAGGGCTCCTTCGTTTCCTATGATTGAACTCAAATTACAACCTTGCAAGTGGTTTAGATTAGATTATATTCATGGTTGGCTTGTAAGTAATGTGATTGATTCTACAAATTATTTTGTTGAAGAACAATATACTGATTCTACGGAGAGAGTACATTATCGCCCTAAGAACAAATTTATTGCGGCTAATATGTTGACTTTTACTCCAGTGAGAGGGTTGGATCTGTCGATTGGTAATTCTATTGTTTATTCGGAAAATAATGTGCAGGCAGCTTATTTCATTCCAATTGCATTCTATAAATCACTTGACCACTTATTGACGAAAGGTTTAGCTATTGAAAATCAGAATTCACAACTCTTTTTTAACGTTTCTACGCGAAATCTTAAATATACTCATTTTTATGCGTCGGTATTTATTGATGAAATAAAATTTGCTCGATTTAAGTCTTCTAATCCGGAGAATAATCCTATAAGTTGGAAAGTTGGTGGGCAGTTGAGTAATTGGCCTATTAGGAATTTAGCATTGAATGTTGAATATACGCGTACTAATATTTTGAATTATACTCATTCTATTGATGTGTTGACATGGACTTCAAATAGTTATAATCTTGGCCATTACTTAGGTGATAATGCTGATGAATTGTATGTGGCATTGACTTATAAGCCTATTCGTAGTCTTACTTTAAAATTGCACTATGTGATGGCTAATAAATATAATGAGTATAATTATGTGCGTAAAGGTGTAACTAATGTTATTGCACAAAAACCATTTGATGAGAAGGTGTGGCGTAGCGATGAGGTGAAATTGCATGCCGTGTATGAGGTGGTGAATAATGCATATGCGTTTGTGGATTTGGGTGTTAGCAGTGTAAGAGGGTTTACTCCTGAGTGTGAGGCGATATCAGGTGAAATCCGTCTTGACGCACAAGGCTACTTGAAGCGATATACTCCTGCGTTCTATTGGGGCGAGAATGTGACGTTGAAGATGGGATTCTCGTTTTATTATTAAACTTTGTAGTTGATTATAATGACCGAATGGGGATAAAAAGCACCGAATGTGTGATGTATATTGGATTGTTGCGATGATATTTTAATAAAAACACCGAATGTGCGATGTATGTTGGATTGTTGCGATGATATTTTGATAAAAGCGCCGAAGGTGCGATAGATATTAGGCGGGGGTGTAAACCCCCGTGTAGGATGTCCTCCCCATCCATCCCCCCCATTATAAACCAAACCCCGAAGGGGTGAAAGAAAAATAAACATGGCAAGTACATTAGTAAAAATAAATATACATTTGATTTTTCACATTAAAACATCAAGTGTAAAAATTAAAGAGGATGATTTGAATCGTGTTTTTGCATATATTGGTGGAATAATAAAAACGATACACGGTATACCAATTGAGATTGGGGGGCGCCCAGATCATATACACATATTGACAACATTGCCTAAAACGATGGCTTTATCAGAATTTGTTCGTACTATAAAATCTAATAGTAGTAAGTGGATAAAAGAGTTAGATGCACGATATAAGATGTTTGAATGGCAAGATGGGTATGGGGCATTCTCTGTGAGTTCGACGTTGATGGATAAAACAGTTAATTATATTCGTGGTCAAGAGGAGCATCATACGAAGCGAAGTGTCAGGGAGGAATATAAAATGTTTTTGGATGCGTATAATGTCGAGTATGATGAACGTTATTTGATTGATGATTAAAACTCTGTCACCCCTTCGGGGTTTATGCTGGGGGGAGGGGTACACACCCCTTATACCGGGGGTTAACACACCCCGGCTAAGTTCTAGCACCCCTTCGGGGTTTGTATATAGGCACACAAATGAATAAATAAACAAAACAGCCCGAATTTTTCAATTCGGGCTGTTTTGTTTCTGTTGACTGTTGACAGTTGACTGTAGACAATTAAAATTATTTCGCTGGAAGCATAACTACTTCTACTACGTTGCCTTGTTTTACGAGGGCTTTGAGAGTTTTTTTGATTGATTTTGCATTGACTTTTTCGAGTGTTTTCTTATAGTCTTTAGCATAATTAATGCCATCTTGATAGTAGCGGTCGAGGATTGTACCCCACCAGCCATTGTCTTCCATATCTTCGGCAAGAGTGTTAAGACGATTTTCTTTTGCTTTTTGGAGGTCGTCGGCACGTGGACCATTCTCGATGATTTCCATCACCTCTTTGTGGATGATTGACATGAGTTTTTCTTGTTTCTCTGGGTCGGTGTCGAATTGCATGAGAAGCACAGCTTGTTCGATAGGGTCTTGGATTACATAGCCTGCACAACCTACGCCGTATGAACCACCCTCTTTTTCGCGGATGCTTTCGAGATAGCGTGTGCCAAGGATGTCACCGATGATGCCCATGTTGAGGCGGTTGGCAAGTGTAGCTTTCATTTTGCCAGAGTAAACAATGCGGTTAGAAGCTGTTTTAGTCTCCATCTCTTTAGAGAAATAGTTGTTTACTTTGCCTTGTGGGTAGCGAACGCCGTGGTCGGTGTATGTTTCGCGTGATTTGTCAGTTTTAAGACCACCGAGCCATGTGCAGATGATTTGGCGAGTAGCTTCGTCGGCTGGGTTGATGTTACCGATGAATGTTACTAAGAAGTCAGCTGGGTTAGCAAAACGTTCTTTGTAGATTTCGATAGCACGTTGTTGATCCACTTTTTTGAGCAAGTTCATGTCAACGATGAGAGTACGTGGATTGTGTGATGTGATAGTTTGATTGATACTATCAGAGAAAGCAGTTTTAGGGTTTTTGTCGCGAGCAGCCAATTGAGTTTCGAGCATAGAGATGAGAGTTTGGTATGCTTGGTCGTCTTGGCGAGGAGCAGTGAAATAGAGATATGTGAGTTGCATCATAGTCTCGAAATCTTTCACTGTAGAATAGCCTGACATGCTTTCGCTGTATTCGCCGATGCTTGGATTAACAGATACGTTTTTACCAGTAAGAGCTTTTTGAAGGTCGAGTACTGAGAATTCGCCGATACCGTTGTATGCTACAACTGATTCAGCCAATGCAGCAGAAGGGAGGTCTTCAAGAGCAACTTTGCTGAGACCACCTTCAGACTCCATGCTCATATTGATTTCGTCGCTTTTGAATTCAGTAGGTTTGATGACTACTTTGATGCCGTTAGAGAGAGTCCACTCAGTAGTACCAAGTTTTTTGTTGAATTTCTCTTTCACGATAGTGCCAGCAGCAGGAGCATTTTCAACGAGTGGGCGGTCGAAAGTTTCTTCTACTGGAGCTTCGATTTCAGATGCTTTAACTGCATTGAAGATTTCGAGTACCTCTTCTTGAGTAGGAACGCTTACGATGTCGCTGTTTTCTTTACCAATATAGCTGATAACGATGTTGTTGTCAGTAATGTATTGTTGAGCTAATTGGTTGATGATTTGTACAGGGAGTTGTGGTAATACAGCTTTTACATATTCATATTCGAATTCGATACCAGGGATTGGTTCGCCATCGAGGTAGTGGCGATAGTATTCTTGTGCATAGCTTTGTGATTGACGAGTATTACGTTCGTTGTAGTAGCGTTCAACCATAGAAACATATTCAGTTTTAGCACGTTCGAATTCAGCGTTAGTGAAACCATAGCGTTTGATTTTCTCTACTTGAGTGAACATGTCAGCCATAGCAGCCTTTTCTTTGCCATCTTTAGGGATAACGATGAATTCGAAAGCATCAGTTTCGCCCATTTGGTTGCCGGAGCCACCCATAGCTTGGATGAAGTTGGCATTAGGGTTCATAGTGATTTCTTCGATACGGAAAGAGATCATTTGGCGGATGAGAGCGTTGATAGTAGAGAGGAGGTAGCCTTGGTCAGTAGCGCGAAGTTCGCGAGGCATAGCATTGTGTTTGAATTCGATAGCAAGTTGAGTGAATTGAGCCTCTTTGTCTGTATAGATAGCTACATGAGGAGCATCATTTGTAGGAAGACTATAACGAGGACGTTCGCCACGGTTAGTGCGAGCAGGGATTGGAGAGAAGAGGTCGATGATTTTTTTCTCCATTTTGTCAACGTCGATATCACCAACTACAACGATACATTGGAGGTCTGGACCATACCACAATTCGTAGTAGTCGCGGAGGGCTTGGTAAGTGAAGTTGTTGATAACAGCAGTGTCGCCAATCACGTCGCGTTTAGCATATTGTGAACCAGGGTATTTGAGTTTATTACCCTCGCGCCACATACGACGTTGAGCAGTGTTGCCTGTACGCCATTCTTCGCGGATAACACCACGTTCGTTGTCGATCTCTTCGCCGTGGAGAGAGATAGCGCATGACCAATCGTGAAGCACGAGGAGCGCGCTGTCGAGGATCTCTTCGCGTGTAGGTACGTTAGAGAGACGATATACTGTTTCGTCGAGCGAAGTATAAGCATTGATGTTGCTGCCAAAGCCTACGCCGACAGATTCGAAATAGTTGATGAGGAGTTTGCCTGGGAAGTGCTCAGTACCGTTGAACGCCATGTGTTCGAGGAAGTGAGCAAGACCGTTTTGGTGGTCTTCTTCGAGGATAGCACCTACAGCTTGTGCGATGTGGAATTCGCAACGTTCTTTAGGTTGGTTGTTGTAGCGAATGTAATAAGTAAGACCATTGTCGAGATGACCGATGCGGACATTGGTGTCGATAGGTAGTGGTTGTGGCATTTGAGCCATCACGTTAATGCAAAATGCACAATTTACGATGCATAATGCTAAGAGAATTAATTTTTTCATATTTTAGATATTTAGTAATTTAGTAGCGAGTAGCAAGATAACTCAACTTCTCTTTGTTAATATATTTTATAAATCAATTTGTTTTGTAGTACAAAGTAACGGAAAAAATCTCGAATTATCAAATATTTTTATTGTTTTTCGATGAAAAATGTATTTTTAAGATTTTTTAATTGTATAAATTGTAAATTTTGAGTACCTTTGCAAGGTAAAAAGTCAGTAATTTATGAAATATACGTTTGATAGAGTTGTTAGGTTGGTCATAGCGTTGGCTGTGATTGTGGGTTTGGCATTGCTTGTGAATAGGTTGAGCGGTGTGTTGTTACCGTTTTTGATTGGCTGGTTGTTGGCCTATTTGATTCATCCGTTGGTGAAGTTTGTGCAGTATAGGATGAAGGTGGGTAGTAGGGGTGCGTCGATTGCGATTTCGTTATTGTTTATTGCGGTTGTGATTGCGGGATTGGGGTTTGCTGTGGTGCCTGCGGTGGCGAATGAAGTTATGTCAATGCACAATGCACAATTCACAATTCACAATTTGGGCGTTAATTCTGAGTTTATAGGTCAATTGTATGGGCTTGTTGAGAAAATAGATTTGGAGAAGTGGTTAAATCCTGAAACTTTGAAATCGGCTTTTGAGAAGTTGGTGCCTGGAGTGTGGGGTTTGTTGTCGGGTACTTGGGAGTTGATTGCTGGTGTGTTTGTGGTGTTTGTGGTGTTTTTGTATGTGGTGTTTATTTTGGTTGATTATGAGAAGATTAATCGTGGCGCAAGGGAGATGATTCCGCCTAAATATAGGGAGTTGGTTGAGGGTGTGTTTGAGGATTTGGAGAGTGGTATGAATCGTTATTTTCGTGGGCAGAGTTTGGTGGCGTTTATTGTTGGTGTGTTGTTTGCGATTGGTTTTAAGATAGTTGGATTGCCGATGGCTATTACGGTGGGGTTGTTTATTGGTGTGTTGAATTTGGTGCCTTATTTGCAGACGGTGGGGATTGTGCCTGTTGTGTTGTTGTGTTTGGTGAAGGGTGCTGAGGTAGGTGAGAGTTTTTGGTGGATGTTGTTTGGGTGTTTTATTGTGTTTTTGGTGGTGCAGGGGATACAGGATTTGTTTCTTGTGCCAAAGATTATGGGTAAGGCTATGGGGTTGAATCCTGCGGTGATATTGTTGTCGCTCTCGATATGGGGTTCGTTGTTGGGTATTGTGGGTATGATTATTGCGTTGCCGATGACGACGTTGTTGATTTCGTACTATAAGAGATTTGTTATTAGGGAGCAGGGAACAGGGAATAAGGAATAGGGTGTTGTACTTTTGCCCTTTCAGGGCGAATGGTATAGTGAGGTGATTGTAGCCCAAGGCGTTGCCATTGGGTTATGAACTTGAAGGGCTTTCAGCCCGTGTAATTGGTATTATCTTTAATAAGTTGTGTTTGATGATTTGAGGTTAAGGTGTTTTGGGTTATAGATTTGATGGGCTTCTTGTCCGTGTGTGTTGAGATTGAATGTTTGAGGTGTTGTTGATGTAGTGTTTTTTTTTGTTGTATGATTGTGTTGATTGAATCTTTGATTATAGATGTGATGTCTTTTATGGTTATGGTAGAATGGGTTGATTGTAGCCCAAGGCGTTGCCATTGGGTTATGAACTTGAAGGGCTTTCAGCCCGTGTAATTGGTATTATCTTTAATAAGTTGTGTTTAATGATTTGAGGTTAAGCTGTTTGGGTTATAGATTTGGTGGGCTTCTTGTCCGTGTGGGTTGGTTGAATGTTTGAGGTGTTGTTGGTTTTGTGATTTATAAAAATATTGAAATAATAAAAATAGGCTGAAAGCCTATTCATACGGAGTATGTACATAGCCCAATGGCAACGCCTTGGGTGAATGGAGAATATGATTTTAATTACGTCCTGAAAGGACAAAAGTATATAGTTATGCCACAATCATTATCGAAAGTATATTTGCATTTAGTGTTTCACATTAAAACAATAAGTCCTAAAATACGAGTAACCGATTTAGAACGTGTGCATGCTTATATTGCTCAGTTAGTAAATAAAACAGGATGTGTTAATATTTGGGTTGGAGGGGTTGAAGATCATGTGCATGTGCTTTGTTTGCTATCTCGAAACGAAACGATTTCGCATTTAATAGAAGAGATTAAGCGTAATAGTAGTAGGTGGATGAAAACGATTGATGAACAATATTATAAAAATTTTGCTTGGCAAGGTGGATATGGCTGTTTTTCTGTGAGTCAGTCGGTTGTAGATAAAACTCTTGCTTATATAAAAAATCAACCTGAGCATCATCAAAAACAGTCGTTTGAAGTTGAATATAAATCATTTTTAACTCTTTATGGGGTTGATTATGATGAGGAATATTTGTTTAAGGACTGAATCTATTTTATACTTATGCCCTTTCAGGGCGAATATTCAGTGGTGGTTTTACCCAAGGCGATGCCGTTGGGTTATGTACTTGAAGGGCTTTCAGCCCGTGTGGATTGTGTGATTTGAATTTTGTATATGTGGGATATATAAAAAAATAGGCTGAAGGCCTATTCATACGAAGTATGTTTATAGCC
>JAZOMI010000086.1:0-4576 GCA_045653825.1 Candidatus Aphodosoma sp.
TGGCTTGTGGATTTTTTGTATAATACTCGACTAATGTTCGCTTTTTAATTACTCTCATCTCTTATTATTCTTTTCGAGTACAAAGATAATACCATTTTTCCAAATAACCAAATATTTTTCGTAAAATCAGAAAATAAAAAAGACGCAAAACATTTTGCATCTCTAACTTTACGGACTCTATGGCGTGATATTTGGAATGCAATTCCACAAAATGGCGTGAAATTTGAAATTACATATAAAAAAGCATTGTTTTATGAAATAAACATTGCAACTTAAAACGCAAAAATAGTCTATATTAACGTGAGTTCGATATAACTTTTATTGCACACGGAAAGCACGGATAACACGAATTACCCTCCTGTATTTTATATCAAACTAACGTTATATTATGCAGTCTTTCAGCCTACTAATAAATCTTTCTACAGGATTATTTCAATAAAATTATTCTACTAGCATAATTTTATTTGCATAATTTTAAAAAAGGTATTATCTTTGCAATGAAAATCAACAAAAGAGATAATTATATGACACACATAAATAATCCATTCATTATTAAAGGAGCTATTCCCTCAAACTATTTCTGCGATAGAGAAGAAGAAGCTAAAGAATTGACTAACCATATTTATAATGGTCGCAATGTTTTATTGACTGCTCCGCGTCGCATTGGAAAAACAGGTTTGATAGACCATTGTGCGCAAGAAGCTCATTGGGATGAGCAGTTTTATCTGTTTTTTATTGACATTTTAGACACCACCTCTTTGCGTGAATTTACATTTGCTTTAGGACGTAAAATTTTTGAGACATTAAAGCCCAAAAGCAAACAAATGATAGATTTGTTCATGCAAACCGTTCGCTCTATTAGTGGCGAATTTGGATATGATGCACTAACTGGATTGCCAAAATTCAATCTGTCGTTAGGCTCAATTCGCAATCCAGAATACACTCTGTCTGAAATATTTGAATACATCAATAAAGCCGACAAACGATGTCTAATTGCAATAGACGAATTTCAACAAATAGTCTATTATCCCGAAAAAAATATTGAAGCTATTTTGCGCACTCACATACAACATTGCAAAAATGCCGATTTCATATTTGCTGGTTCCGAACGCCATATCTTGGAAGAGATGTTTAATGTGCCATCTCGCCCATTTTATGCAAGTACTATAAACATGAGTTTAGGAGTGATAGATAAAGAAAAATATTCTCAATTTACTACCGACAAATTCCAAGAATTCAACAAAAGCATCAAACAAGAATGCTTCGACTACACATACACCCTATTTGACGGCAACACATATTGCATACAAAAGATTATGAATGTAGCCTTTTCAATGACAGACCCGAATAGCATTTGCACTCAAAGCATAGTAGAATCAGCCATTGAGGATATTTTATTAGAAAACGAGCGACACTATAAAAATAGACTATCATTATTGACACCAAAACCAAAAGAATTGTTAATTGCTATCGCCAAAGAGGGTAAAGCCCAACGAGTAACATCAGGCGATTTCGTGCGCCGCCACCACTTGAACTCAACAAGTTCAGTCCAATCTGCTATCAAACAACTCCTCGAAGACGATTGGATAACCTACGATGCCGACGAAAAAGGCAACAGACAATACATGCTCTCCGACCTATTTTTGTCTTACTGGATTAAACAACAATTTTAATAATTAGGGGATGCACTTTTGTGGTGCATCCCCTATTCTATATATTTTATTTCGCTCTTGTCATTACAAAACTCTACGTACAACACAAAGTTTTTCCATATAAAACTTAAGCCAATATACCAACCTCATGCGATTAGTTATTGAAAAACATTACATAATAAATCGGAATATAGGTAATGCCTTTTTAAGTATAAACTTTCTAAGCGCTCTTTGATTGGTTTTTCGGGTTACTCCACTATTATAAAATAAAAAAGCGAAATCCCAAAGGATTTCGCTTTTCATATTATTGATACGAACAATTATTATGCGATGAAAGCAGCGTATGCTTCAGCATCCATAAGGCCATCGAGTTCAGCAGCATCTTTAACTGCGATTTTGATCATCCAGCCTTCGCCATAAGGGTCGTTGTTAACCAATTCAGGAGCATCTTCGAGAGCAGCATTTACTTCGAGGATTTCACCTGTTACAGGCATACAAAGGTCAGAAACAGTTTTAACAGCTTCGATTGAACCGAATACTTCGTTAGCACCGATAGTTTCGCCTTCTTTTTCGTTTTCTACGAATACGATTTCGCCAAGTTCTGATTGAGCGAAATCAGTGATGCCTACGTATGCAACTTCGCCTTCTACGCGAATCCATTCGTGGTCTTTAGTGTACTTCAAATTGTTTGGTAAGTTCATAATATTAAATTTATAAAATTAGTTGTTGTTCTAATTGAGTTGCAAAGGTAGTCAATTTAATTCATTACACAAAATATTTTCACATATTTTTTATCTTGTCACTCTCAAATAATCTCCATTGCGAGTAACTGTATATCGTTTTAATGGATATTTCGACTCTCCTTTATTGCAAAAACCCGTACCAAAGCCCAAATCGAATTGCGAACCACACTCAGGACATGTCGCAAATATCATATCCGCTTCAACCCTCACATCGCGCCTATGCTCATGCGGACAACTCAAGTCAAATGCATAATACTGCTCATCCACTCCACAACAAATCAACAATCCCCCATACCCTATATACTGCCCCTGCTTATTTGGCTCCGTAATTGCCACACTATTCCCTGACGTCATCAACTCTGGCGCATCACGCAATATATTCAGCGTATAACTCACTGGTGCATCAGGAATTGGACTGATTTGATTGATATCACCATCACAAGAATAAAGTACAGATAATAAAGTACAGATGACAAAGTACAAATATTTTCTCATTATAAATAAGGAATTAATTTATAAAGACCTATACCATTCGACCCCTTCAATAATATCAGTTGAGAATTGAGAGTTGAGAGTTGAGAGTTGAGAGTTGAGAGTTGAGAGTTGAAAATTGAAAATTTAGAATTAACTCCTAACTCCTCACTCCTAACTCCTAACTTATCACATGCTTTTTCAAACTCTTTACCTACCAATATAATACGCTCTATCTTCGATTCCATCAATCTACGCACAATATTCTGATGTTCAATCTCCGACTGCTCACCCAATTCGAGCATATCACCCAAAATAGCAACCTTATTCTCCCCTTCCATAATATCAAAATTATCTATTGCCGCCATCATACTTGTCGGATTAGCATTATAAGCATCTACAATCAAAGTATTACGCTCTGTTTTAGTTAATTGCGAACGATTATTTGCTGGTATATACTCACTTATAGCAGCACAAATATCTTCTCTCTCAACCCCAAAGTGCAATCCTACCGTAATCGCCGCCAACATATTATCCAAATTATATGCTCCAACGAAGTGAGTTGATAATTGTGCATTGTGCATTGTGCATTGTGCATTATTTAAATTCCATTCAAACTCAACGTACGGCGCACAACGCAACAAACGACCATTCACATCTGCCACTACATCGGGATTTGAGCTATAAGTTGAAATCAATGAGGAGTGAGGAGTGAGGAATGAGGAATGAGATTTACGCAATGCATCTAATAATAATTCATTATTAGCATTCAAAAACACATGTCCACCACGAGCCACAATATTATCATACAACTCTTTTTTGGTATTTATTACACCTTCAAGTGAACCAAATCCTTCAAGATGAGCCTTTCCTACATTAGTAATTAGTCCACATGTTGGCAATGCCAATGCTGCCAAATCACGTATCTCTCCCGGATGATTTGCTCCCATCTCCACAACAGCAATCTCACAATCAGGCTTGATACTCAACAATGTCAATGGCACACCGATATGGTTATTAAAATTCCCTTGTGTATATTGCACACGATATTTTCTGCTCAATACTGCCGCCACCAACTCTTTAGTTGTAGTCTTACCATTAGTACCCGTAATTCCTACAACCGGAATACCCAACTGCTCGCGATGATAACGAGCCAACTGCTGCAATGTATCTAGCACGTTATCAACCAAGATTAATGAGGAATGAGGAGTGAGGAATGAGGAATCATCCACTACTGCATAGGCACAACCTTTTTCAAGGGCTTGCATTGCGAATTTATTTCCATCAAAAGTTTCGCCTTTCAATGCAAAAAATATCGACCCCTCTGGGCAATTACGGCTATCAGTAGTCACCACCGGATGAGCCTTATAAATCTCATATAACTCTTTTATTTCCATGTTTTTTTTACTGTTTTGTTTATTTTTTCAACATAAGTACAGAACTAATTTACAGGTTTACAAATTATAATCTCTGCTTCTAATTTTATCAGGATAACTACTTTTTTAAGTACATACCCTGCGATTAACGGACGCACGAGCCGTGCGTCCCTACAATATTATTTATGGCATGTACTAAAAAAACAATGTCAGTCAACGGAAACTAAACCAAACGACCAAACCATTTTGTCCAATAAATAAATTTTGTACTTATGTTTAAATTTTATATTTATTTCGCTGACATTGTTACAATTGGCACTATCATCTCTTCCAT
>JAZOMI010000087.1:0-3009 GCA_045653825.1 Candidatus Aphodosoma sp.
CCACCTATCTACATCAACAAACGCAATCAAGTACTCCTCTCACTCACTCCACGCGACTTCTCATTCATCGCCGAAGAGCGACTAAGCAAAATATTTGGCGTACTTGCGTCATACCGACTCAAATCAAGCCTCGTACAAACAGCCGCTATCAGCTTCTCTCTCTGCGTTGACTACAACGAAATCAACTTCCAACGCATGATTGACGAACTCAAAGACGAGTACGAAGTGCTTTATAACACTGACGTAGAACTCATTACAATTCGCCACTATACTAAAGAAATAGTTGACAAACTCGTAGGCGAACGACTAATCTTCGTCGAACAACGCAACCGCGTCACCGCTCGCTTCGTCGTTCCCGCCAATCAATAAGACATACGTCATTCTATTTTTCGTATATTTATTAAACACAAATTGCCATTAATTATTCATAAATAAATTTATTCTACAATTTACGATTAATTTACAGAAATTTACATTAAAAAAGAAAATCATGTTCTCATGTCTTCTTGTCTAAAAAGATGAATACAATTCTACCATTTTTACAAGACTTAGCACAAAACAACAATCGCTCGTGGTTTCAAGAAAATCGCGAGCGATATGATATTGCACGACAAACATTCATCGACCTCACCGCCACACTCATCAACGAAATCGGACAATTCGACCCACAAGTACGTTATCTCGAACCCAAAGAATGCCTCTTCCGCATCTACCGCGACACCCGATTCTCTCCCGACAAAGCACCCTACAAACGCCACTTTGGCTCCTACATAGCCATGAATGGCGGACACCGTAGCCTCTACTCAGGCTACTACATCCACCTCGAGCCAGGCAACTGTTTGCTCTCAGGAGGCATTTGGTGCACTGACAATCAAGGTATAAAACACTTCCGCTCATACATCGACACCGAATACGATAGCCTATTCGAAATCATGGCACAACCCGAATTCAAACAATACTTTGGCGACCAACTACACTGCTTCGAATCACTCAAACGCCCACCTATGGGCTATCCTGCCGACCACCCAGCCATCGAATTCCTCAAAATGAAACAATGGCTCACACGCCACCCATTCGATGACTCACTCCTCAACAACCCACAACAACTCATCGCCCACCTCGTCAAAGCCGCACACGCCATGATCCCATTCTCCCACTGGTGCAACCGTGGACTACTTGAATAACTAGATAAAACATAAATTATCGTTAATTATCCATTAAAAAATAATTTACGGTAAAATTTATGGCAATTTACGTTCAAAGAAAAAACTCATGTTCTCCTGTCTTCATGTCTAAAGAACTATGGCAAAATTAGAACTATTCATAGCAAACCGCTTCAACCACGAAGAGCGCGACAACAAAAAAATGTCACGCCCTGCGGTGCGCATTGCCATAATAGGCATTGCACTCGGACTTGCTGTGATGCTCCTATCCATTGCCGTAATCGTAGGCTTCAAACGAGAAGTCCGCAACCAAATCATAGGATTCGGTAGCCACATACAAATAATGTCCTACAACAACTACAACTCCCTCAACTCCGAACCCATAACCCTCACACCCCAACTCGACAGCCTACTTCAATCAACTCCAAACATCACCGACATACAACACATCGCCACCCAACCAGGCATAATCCACACCGAAAAAGCCTTTCAAGGCATACTCCTCAAAGGCATCGACTCAACATACAACTGGGACTTCTTCTCAAAAAACCTCATCGAAGGCTCCATTCCTCATTCCTCACTCCTAACTCCTAACTCCTCACTAATAAGCTCTTCCATAGCTCGCACAATGAACCTCCGCGTAGGCGACTCATTCATCGTCTATATCGTTACCGATGGCCTTCGCGCACGCAAATTCACCGTAGCAGGCATCTACCAAACCACATTTGCCGACTACGACAAACTTTATATCCTCACCGACATCAACCAAATCCAACGCCTCAACCATTGGGCTGACAATCAATACTCATCCCTCGAAATACTCGTCAACGACTACTCCCGCCTCAACCAAACATCATCCGACCTATTCAACAAAATCATCACCTACTCTCACAACACCGACATCCTCTATCGTATCGAAACCATCGAATCCCTCACCCCTCAAATCTTCGATTGGCTTGCAATGCTCGACATGAACGCCATAGTCATCATAATCCTTATGCTCGCCGTATCAGGCTTTTGCGTCATATCTGGGCTCCTCATCCTCATCCTCGAACGCTCAGCCACCATCGGACTACTCAAATCCCTCGGCGCAAACAATTGGACAATCCGTCGCATATTCCTCACCCAATCCGCCTACCTCATATCTCGTGGCATGCTCTGGGGCAACATCATCGGACTACTCATCGTAGCCATACAATATTTCACCCACATCATACCCCTCGACCCAACATCCTACTACGTCGACCACGTACCAGTATATCTCTCATTTTCAGCCTGGTTACTAATCAATATCGGCCTTGCTATAGCCTCAATCCTAATGCTCGTCGGACCATCCTACTTCGTAACCCGCATATCCCCAGCCGAAGCCATGCGGAAGGAGTAAGCGTTTTTGGCTTCGCCCAAAAAAACGCATTGAATCAACCGCGTTTTTGGCTTCGCCCAAAACGCTCCCGCTCGGCAAACAAAATTGGAAACAAAACTTATTCGTTCCGAATAAATATAAAAAATTTAAAGCCTCAACACTCAAATAAATTTGGTGTTGAGGCCTTTAAATTTTTTACTTTGCGCTACACACAAAGTTTTGTTTCCAATTTTGTTTGCTCTCGCTTAACCGCGTTTTTCAGCGATACGAGCAGCTTTACCTGTAAGGTTACGGAGGTAATACAATTTAGCACGACGTACTTTACCAATTTTGTTAACCTCGATTTTGTCGATAAATGGAGAGTTCATAGGGAAGATACGTTCAACACCTACGTTGTCTGACATTTTACGAACTGTGAAGCGTTTTGTTGCACCGTGACCAGTAATTTTGATAACTACACCACGATAACGTTGAATACGCTCT
>JAZOMI010000088.1:0-6596 GCA_045653825.1 Candidatus Aphodosoma sp.
ACCACAATTACTATGTCAAGCTTATTCTTGTGTGGATAATCCTTGTTGCTGTACTTCTGATTCTTGATGCGCTGTTGAACATCTTGATAGTATACATCAAACTCTGACACAGTATGATTTGTGCCGAACTGTGCATTGTAATTTTCGATAATGGTTGCGAGAGCTTTCTTTTTCTTGTCGGGCTCTATCTCGTTATCCTTGCGCTCCTGTTCCAGATCTTCTTGCAACTGCAAGATGTCTTTGTTGCCTTCGGCTGGTGGAGTGAAAACGCACGTAATATTTAATGGATCAGCATCTAAACTTTGCTCACTTTGAATCTGTTGAAGCAGGTGATAATAATCAATAGCATCATTGATAGACGCCGTTGCAAATAAAGCATTGAATCGACACTCACCAGTAGCTGCTCTGTGCTTTTTTATTATTGCCTCAGCGATAGCTTGCTTTCGAGTAGACTCGTCGATTGCTGCGCGATTCTCCTCTGACTTGAAGTAATCGACATGGAAACGCAACACATTACGATCATCAATGGCATTTGTAATGGTATATGCATGTAGCTCTTTTTGGAAAACATCTTCAGTCGTTTTATACTGAGCTTGCTCGCCTGTTACCTGTGTATATGACGCATTCTGCTCAAAGATAGGTGTTCCAGTAAAACCAAATAGTTGTGCCTTAGGGAAGAATTCCTTTATGGCTTTATGATTCTCTCCAAACTGTGATCGATGGCATTCGTCGAATATAAATACGATACGCTTATCCTTTAATGGCAACAAACGCTCTTGGTAATTATTGCGGTTGTTCGGATCTAATGCAATGCCCAATTTCTGAATAGTCGTGACAATAATCTTATCGGCATAGTCATCCGACAACATCCTTCTTACAAGACTTTCGGTATTTGTATTCTCCTCTACACACCCATCTTGGAATCTATTAAATTCCTCGCGAGTTTGCTTGTCAAGGTCTTTTCTATCGACAACAAACATACACTTCTCAATGCTAGGATTGTCCTTGAGGAGAGTCGAAGCCTTAAATGATGTTAAAGTCTTACCACTACCAGTCGTATGCCATATATAGCCATTCCCACGATTCTCGTTGATGCAATCCATAATAGCATTGACCGCATATATTTGATATGGACGCATAATGAGTAACTTTTGCTCACTAGCAATCAATACCATATATTGACTTATCATCTTGCCGAGTTTGCATTTAGCCAAGAATACCTCTAAAAAATCATCAAGATTTGAAATCTTATTATTCTTTTGGTCAGCCCACTGATATACAGGCAAAAATTGCTCGTCAGCATTAAAGTTGAAATGCTGATTGTTGTTATTCGTGAAATAGTATGTCCTACTTTGGTTACTTACAACAAATAGCTGCATGAAACAAAGCAAAGAATTTGTGTAGCCATTGCCAGTGTCGTTTTTGTAATCCACTACCTGCTGCATTGCTCGGCGAGGACTAACTTCTAATGTTTTCAGCTCAATTTGAACAATAGGCAAACCATTTATCAAGATAATCACATCATATCGCTGGAAGCTGTTACGAGTATTCATACGAAGTTGATTAACGACTTCATACTCGTTTTTGCACCATTCTTTGATATTAACCAAAGTATATTGCAGAGGTGTTCCGTCTTCTCGGATAAAGGTGTTTCTCTCTCGCAAACGCTTTGATGATGCATATACATCAGAGTCTGTTATTTCATCAAGCAATCTATCAAACTCAGCATCGGTTAGATGTACTCTATTTAATTGTTCAAACTTTACACGAAAATTTTGCTCCAGAGTTTCTCTGTTGCAAATATCTGGACGATACGAGTACTTCAAATCACACAATCGCTTGATGAAATTTTCTTCTATTTGTTTTTCTCTTATCATGCTAATAATGACGATTTAATTGTTTATTAACACACTTGTTTCCACATTAAAAATTTTGGCAATTTGCGATAACAACTCTAACGATAACTACATCCTGTTTAAGTACCAAATCTATTGAGGAGTCTTTGCCTAACTGCTAAACAAACCATTTACAAGTTTTCTTTTGCTCAACCAATACGATTTTTATTTAGCCTTTATATTTATGAAATTAAATTTATACGAATTCTTATGATAGCTCCTATAAATCTCAATCTCCTTTATTTTACTAACAAAACCAATCATTTAGTTCAGCAAAGTTAACCCACACAAGCTAATTTTTTCTCTATTCATCCATATTATTTCAAACAAAAAAGGCATTGCAAATTTACTATTTTTATCTTACACGTGCAAATTATTTTTACACATCTTTTTTTTGTGAAATTTCACACACAATAGACAATGAAATCATCATAAATTTCAATACCAAATAAGAGTGTGAATTTAAGTATAATAATAGAGAAAAAGATATTTACAGACTACTAATTTACAACTTTAGAATTTTTCCGTCAAAGTTGTCTTGAATCTTAAAGAGTATTTTTCTGCAAAGATACAAAATAAAATTGCCAAAAGCAAGTGATTTTTGCTATTTTAGGATATATACACTATATATAATTGGTTATCAATACAATTGCTTAACATAAAAATTACATTCTTCTATAATTTCACGACAACGTTTTTCGGTCATGCGTATACCCACTCCAACAGCCACCATATCTGCCTCAGTCGGAAGTCCTGAACCATTCACCGTGGTTGCATGTTCGCCATTATATCCTGCTGGACTATATGTTAAATCATAGGCTGGTGCTAAATGCCAACCCGAATCGGTATATATGAAACTAAAGTTCTTTGCATGGTCATCACGATTCTTAGCCAACACATTGAACACCATACGCCTAAACATCTGCTCTACCTCTTTAGGATTTTGAGTGAGCCACCCCGTTAAGTTTAACAAGACAGAATAATCCAACGTAGGCACTTGGTGCGAAACGCCAAGCATAGCAGCTGCCGTGATGATATGGTAACGCACACCATCAACGACGTCAAATCGTTTTGTTGCAAAATAGCAATCATCAATCAACTTAAAATCAGGCATATCAATACCACAACGACGAGCTACATCGTTGTAGCGCCACTCCATTCGCCCCATATCCATTGGGTCGTATGTGTGCCTAAACTTCACAATCCAACTACCCTCTTCGTCTTGCAACAGACATTTAGGTCGGCATCCGCCCGAATTGCCACTGCTACGATAGAGCAACTCCTCATCGACATCTGCCTTTTCGCCAAACAAATCCAACGCCATCTGTTGCAATTCATCCATTTTGGGCAACGACTTCGGCTCGCCTTGCAACATTTCGGGCACATAACTCAACGCCCCCATACCAGCACACCCCACAATGCTCAATCGTTGCAATGGAGTCAACGCAAAATCATCCACCCAATGACGACGCAACATACGATTCAATAGATAACGACCATACCCATCTGGCAAACTATCTTCGAAAACTCCAAAATTGCCATAAAAAGGTTCACGCTTAGCAATAAACAACTCAGACTTCAATGGCAACTCGCGAGGCGAAATAGAAAATCCATCGACTAACCACTCCTTATCGTACTCAAACACGCATCGACTTCCGTCGGGAGTGAGTGCCAACACGCCAACTTTACGATTACGGTACATCACCGCCAATCTATTTATCTCTGTTATCAACATTTCTTCCTCGTTTTCGGTTTTTGTTACTATTAATCTCTTCTAATTCACGCATCGTAGAATACAAAGGTTCGCTCAACACAGATTTCATATCTGCCGTATAGCCAAGCGACATAACAATAGCCACAAACGACTCGAGCGAAATCTTGTGCTTTTGTTCAAACTTGGCAATCGTCGGTACAGGCACACCACTCATTTGCGACAAAGCTCCACGCGATAATCCTTTTTCCAAGCGTCGCTTCTGCAATCGCTCAGCCAAACCACGCATAACATCCGCCGTATTTTCTAATTCAAAATTATAAAGCATAACAAATACAATAATATCTTTTATTCAATAAAATATCACTTAATAAATACAATAATATTCATTATGCAAAAATAACACAAATATTCCACTCCACCAAATATCTCATAAAAAAACACACATTTTCGTTATGCAAATCACTGATATAGATAAAACTTATTTATAATTTACACGACAACAAAAGCACCGTAGGTGCGACATAACACAGACAGGGGTGTCAACCCCTGATAAAAGCACACCCCAACCCCAACCCCAACCCCGTAGGGGTGACAGAGCACAAAACATCACACAAAAAAAGCCTTGCAAATTTTCGCAAGGCCATATAAAAACACCCACTATTTCTTCTCCTCTGGTAGTTCAATGCAATAATGTTCACACAAATATCTCACTGCCAAAGGGTGCAATATCTTCGCCCGTGGTGGCGTAAATAAGCGCGAAAGGTTCTCTTGATGCTCACCACACCATCTTCGCATCGTCTGCTCGGAGACCCCAGCCGCACGTACCAAATCTGATTTATATACTCTTTTCATAATTCAATAAAAATTGTTATCTGTAATCTGTACGCTGGATATTCTTGCGATAAGCGAGAGCAATAGAGCTCACTCTAATTGCCGAGCAAAGCAAGAATCTTGAGCGTAGCGAAAAATCTGTCATCTATTCAATAGATAAAATAGTGTTCCGAGGCGAATGCGGTGAGTATTGTAGCGGAGACATCGGTCGTATTGTTGGTTGGTTTCTAGGGGATTATAACGAGGGTAAAAACGTGAGATGCGGTAGTAGTAGTCTCGTCCAGCTTCGCCGTAGTGCGATGCAAGAGCCATGCCAATGCGATACCAATCGTGGTAGTGGACGGTTACGTCGATACCTAGTTGCTCAATACGGTGTACGGCAGTTTCAAGAGTTTTTTCTTCTACGGAGGTTTTGTCTCTCACGGAGATTTCTTTGTTTCTCACGGAACTCACTGACCTCACGGAAGTTACTCCTTCGGAGTGATTATCTCCCACAGATAACACAGATTTTTTTAATTGTGAATTATGAATTGTGAATTATAATAAGCTTTTGGGTCGTGGCAGAGGAAACAAGCGCGAGCGACGTCATTTGTTTTATCTGCTTTCACATTAGAACATTCGAAAAAAGAGCCTACTGCGGCACAAGTTGCAGTGCAAGAACGTTTCGCTACTACTGCATCACAAGCTGCTGCCGACATGTCCGACCCAGACAAAAAGGCTGAGTGGCAAACCGTTGCCGAAAACTCAAACGGCAAATACAAAACCGCTCGTGGCGCAGCTTTTGCTTCGTACTACAACAACTATGTTAAGGAGGATTAATCTTCTTGTAAATAGTTGATTTAAATTGGTAGAGATGCTATTGACTCTCTACTACCCTTGAAAAAAAAGAAGGAGTACTCTCGTTAGATATTCTCCTTCTTTTTTATATCTCAAAATCATTTGCATATTTCCCCCTTTTTTCGTAACTTTGCACGTTAATTATGCGCACTATATAGTCGTGCATATTATGCTGAAAAATAAATAAAAACAAGCCAAGCCGAGTATAAGTCTTATATCTCGTGTCTCGCTACTAATTTTTGCAATAAACGAAAGCAATTAAGTTTACTTAAATTGCTGAGTGAAGCAAAAATCTTGTTAAAAAAAATCTAAAATATGACATCAAAAGAAATTCGTAAATCATTCCTCGATTTTTTTGCTTCTAAAGGCCATAAAATCGTTCCTTCTGCACCTATGGTCATCAAAGGTGACCCTACATTGATGTTTACCAATGCTGGTATGAATCAATTCAAAAACATTATTTTAGGTAACGACCCTATCAAATATCCACGTGTGGCAGACTCGCAAAAATGTTTGCGCGTGAGCGGTAAACACAACGACCTCGAAGAAGTTGGTCACGACACATACCACCACACTATGTTCGAGATGTTGGGCAACTGGTCGTTTGGCGATTATTTCAAAGCTGAAGCTATTGCTTGGGCTTGGGAATACCTCACAGAAGTGCTTAAATTGGACAAAGACCGTTTGTATGTGACAGTGTTTGAAGGTTCGCTAGCAGAGGGTCTCGACCGCGATAACGAAGCAGCAGGCATTTGGGCTAAATATATTGCAGAAGACCGCATCATCAATGGTAACAAGAAAGATAACTTCTGGGAAATGGGCGATACAGGTCCTTGTGGTCCTTGTTCTGAGATTCATATCGACCTTCGTCCTGATGCAGAGCGCGCACAAGTCAATGGTCGCGACCTTGTGAATGGCGACCACCCACAAGTGATTGAGATTTGGAACAATGTGTTCATGCAATACAATCGCAAAGCAGATGGTTCGCTCGAGCCACTTCCAAACAAAGTAATCGACACAGGTATGGGCTTTGAGCGTCTTTGCGTGGCTGTGCAAGGCAAAACTTCTAACTACGATACTGACGTGTTCCAACCATTGTTGAAAGCCGTAGGCGAAATCTGTGGCACTGAGTATGCTAAAGATGCAAAAGTGGATGTAGCAATGCGCGTAGTGGCTGACCACATTCGTACAATTGCATTTGCTATCACCGATGGTCAATTGCCATCTAACGCAAAAGCAGGTTACGTTATTCGTCGTATCCTTCGCCGTGCAGTGCGTTATGGCTACACGTTCCTCGGTCAACGCCAAGCGTTTATGTA
>JAZOMI010000089.1:0-8602 GCA_045653825.1 Candidatus Aphodosoma sp.
TGTAGTTGACAATACTCGTGAGGCTGATGTGCGCTATCAAATGTTGTATAATATCTACAAATCGGCTGTGGCAATGGACAAATATTGCCCTGCTTATCCTACCTATATCCAACGTTCGTTCGATCAACAAATGGAGGTAACTGATAAGGAAATCGAAGAGATGTTCGTTAAATTCATCTCTTCTCCCGAAGTTGCTCAAGTAGCTGAAATCATCAAAGCTCGTCTTGGTCGCGACCTCGAACCTTTCGATATTTGGTACGATGGCTTCAAATCTCGCAGCTCAATCAACGAAGACGACCTCTCTGCCAAAACTCGTGCTCTTTATCCTAATCCAGCAGCTTTGAAAGCCGATTTGCCTAACATTATGCAACGCCTTGGCTTCACTAAAGAAAAAGCCGACGAGGTTTGCTCTAAAATCGAAGTTGTCCCATCGCTCGGCGCTGGTCATGCTTGGGGAGCAATGGCAACTTATGATATTTCTCGTCTCCGCACTCGTATCGCTGCCGATGGTATGGACTACAAAGGCTATAATATTGCAGTACACGAATTTGGTCATAACGTTGAGCAAACTATCACAATGTATGACGTTGACAATTATATGATGGCTGGCGTACCAAGTACAGCATTCACAGAAGCTCTTGCATTCGTATTCCAAAAACGTGACCTCCCATTGCTTGGCTATGTTACAAACGATGCTCACGCTTCGGCTTATCAAATGCTCGATATCTTCTGGGGTTCATACGAAATTATGGGTGTTTCGCTTGTCGATATTTACACATGGCGTTGGTTGTATGAAAATCCTAATGCTACAATGCCACAACTCAAAGAGGCAATCATCCGCAATGCTCAAGAGATTTGGAATAAATACTATGCGCCAATCTTTGGTCACGAAAACTCAACAATTTTAGCAGTCTATTCTCACATGATTGATAGTCCGCTCTATTTGCCAAACTATCCATACGGACATATCGTTGAGTCACAACTCGAAGCTCAATTCAAAGGCAAAGTAGTAGGCGAAGAGGTGTGCCGCATTTATCCAGTTGGTCGATTGACTCCAAATATTTGGATGCAACATGCCGTAGGGCAATCAGTTTCAATTGACCCACTTCTCAATGAAGTAGCAGAAGCGCTTGAAAAATTGAGAATTCAAAATTGAGAATTATAAAAAAGGGGCTGTGTCAAAATTCAGACACAGCCCCTTTTTTTGTGAGAATATAAAGTGTAACTTTAGCCAGCGAAGCAACAGAGTTTCCCGTGTTTTCCGTATATTCCGTGTGAGACAAAACAATCTGTGAGAGATAAATCACATTAGTATTCCGTTTTATCAATCTTACCTCTCCATATATTGAAAGGCTCAAGAGCCTCTTCGCGGTCATGTTGCTCGGCATGTACACGACGTTCTTCTGGTTTGAGTGTCAACTCATGATAGATGAATGAATCATCAAATCCGATGGATGCCGCATCATCTTTTGTTGTGGCATAGTAGAGTTTGTCTATATGTGCCCAATAAATTGCGCTTAGACACATCGGGCATGGTTCGCATGACGAGTATATTTCACATCCTTCGAGGTTAAAAGTGCCAAGACGTTTACATGCTTTGCGGATTGTGTTAACTTCGGCGTGTGCTGTAGGGTCGTTGTCGATAGTTACGCTATTGCCTGATGCGGCTATTATTTCGCCATCTTTCACTATTACAGCACCAAAAGGCCCACCCTGATTTTCTATGTTTTCGTTGGCTACTCGTATAGCTTCGAGCATAAATTTTTTATTATACATAATGTGATGGTTATAGGTTAAATTTATTATTTACTATGCAAATATAATACAAAATATTTAAACTTTAGCTCGTTTTGGTGTGAATTTTTATTAAAAGATTTGATATGTGAATTTGGTTGCAATATATAATGAAAATGCTATTCATTTCGTGTTTACAAGCTAAAAACGACCTAAAGGTCAATTTATATCTCAAACTATTGCATTCACTTAATTTTTTTTTGTACCTTTGCAAAGTGTTTAATATTTCATGATTCTTAATTCAAAAACCATGCTTGTAAAAACATACGCCGCTGCCGTACAAGGTATTAGTGCGATAGAGGTAACTATTGAGGTTAATGTATCGCCGGGTATTCGATTCTTGATGGTCGGGTTGCCTGATAATGCAGTGAAAGAGAGTCACGAGCGTATTTATTCGGCATTGCAATATAATGGTATTGCTATACCTCGCAAGCAGGTGGTTATCAATATGGCTCCTGCCGATATTCGTAAAGAGGGCTCGGCGTATGATTTGCCTTTGGCGATTGGTATGTTGGCGGCGAGTGAAACCATAAAAGCCGATTTGGTAGGGCAGTATATGATGATGGGCGAATTGTCGCTTGATGGAACTTTGAAACCAGTGAAAGGTGTGTTGCCTATTGCTATCTTGGCTCGCGAAAAGGGCTATAAAGGTTTTATTGTTCCAACAGATAATGCTCATGAGGCTGCAGTGGTTAATAACCTTGATATTATTGCAGCTGATACGATTGTTGATGTCGTTCAGTTTCTTAATGGTGAAAAAGATATTGAGCCTACGGTGATTGATACTCGTGCTGAATTTTTTGCGAGTGTAGAGAATTTCGATGTTGATTTTGAAGAAGTCAAAGGGCAAGAGTCAGTCAAACGAGCTATGGAGGTGGCTGCTGCTGGTGGACATAACATCCTTATGGTTGGTCCTCCTGGTGCAGGTAAAAGTATGATGAGCAAGCGATTTGCTACTATATTACCACCACTTACGTTGCACGAAGCTCTCGAAACTACTAAAATACATTCGGTTGCAGGCAAGTTGGATGGCAATTCGGGTTTGATTACTCGTCGTCCATTCCGCAATCCGCATCATACTATTAGCGATACTGCCCTCGTTGGTGGTGGCACATATCCTCAACCAGGCGAAATTTCGTTGGCTCACAATGGAGTGCTTTTTCTCGACGAATTGCCAGAGTTTAAGCGTGCTGTGCTTGAAGTGTTGCGCCAACCATTAGAAGATCGTAAAATTACAGTCTCGCGCACTAAAATGACAGTTGATTATCCTGCAAGTTTTATGCTTGTGGCATCGATGAACCCTTGTCCATGTGGCTATTATAATGATCCTAATCATGAATGTACTTGTGCTCCTGGTGTAGTACAGCGTTATCTTAGTCGCATTTCAGGCCCACTTCTTGACCGCATTGATATGCACATCGAAATTGTGCCAGTGCCATTCTCTCAATTAGCCGAAGCCCGTCCATCCGAAAGTAGCGCAGCAATACGTGCTCGTGTTATAGAGGCTCGAAATATACAAACCGAGCGATTCAAGTCGGAAGAAGGTGTCTATTGCAATGCGCAAATGAGTTCGAAATTGATACGCAAATATTGTCAGTTAGATGCTAAAGGGCAAGATTTGTTGAATAAAGCAATGACCAAACACAATCTTTCGGCACGTGCCTACGATCGAATACTCAAAATGTCGCGCACAATAGCCGACCTTGACAAATCCGAAAATATCCAGTTCTCTCATGTTGCCGAAGCAATCAACTACCGCAACCTCGACAAAGAATCTTGGGCGCTAAAATAATTCATAAAATACTAGGCATTATGGCGGATATTCAGAATGTCTTTGCAACTCTTAAAGCATCTTTTTGTAACGAATATATTTATGAGGTATGAAAGATATTATTCAGATTCTAACTTTTGGGATAAAGTAAAAAATGTGGCAAAAAAAGTTGGAAAGGAACTAATTTATAATGCATTATTGTTGTATTATGTTTTGCAGTCCCCAACAACTCCAACGACACAAAAAACTCTAATAATAGGAGCTTTAGGATACTTTATCTTTCCGTTGGATTTAGTGCCTGACTTTATTCCTGTTGCAGGATTTGCAGATGATGCTACAGCCCTTGTTACTGTGATAAAAATGGTTTTTGAAAATATTACACCAGCAATAAAAGAAAAGGCTCGTAATAAGAGTAACGAAATATTTGCATAAGTCGTTAGTATTTTGTATTTTTGCAAACAAATTGGGTGATTGTGTTTTTATATAAAATAAAAAAGAGGGTATAATGGAAGATTTTATTGAAATAATATTTTATGTTGTAATTTTGCTGCTTTCGGGGATTGGTTCGTTGTTGAAAAATAGGAAAAAACAGCAGAAACCTGTGTCTGCACCTAAACCAGATATGCGTTCGGCAGAGTCGGAAATGGAAGATGTAGTTGTGGAAATGAATGAGCCAAATGAATATGAAGAGAACGAATTAGTGCGTATGTTGAGCGAGGCAGCCGCTGCTGCAGAGGCTCAACAACGCGAAAAAGAGGCATTAGAACAACAACAACGTGCCGAAGAATTGCGGCAAAAAGAGATTGCCGAACAGCAACGAAAAGCCGAACAACTTCGCATCGAACGAGAGAGAGAACTTGCAAAACAAAAGACAAAACTTCAAAACAAGAATTCAAAGGTTGCGAATGGCGAGAATAGTTCTGTTTTCGACCTTGATTTGTCTGACGCAGATGAAGCTCGGCGTGCTTTTATAGCATCTGAAATATTTAATAAAAAGTATTGTTAGGGTGTATTTGTAACATTCTTGCGATATATTGAGTTAAAAACATATTGTTGTACCCTTAAAATTTGCTCAGGTCAGAAATAGTTACTACCTTTGCATTACCTAAACGAGGGGTATAAGAAATATGGGAGATCCAATCTGTAAAAAGGTTGGGTTTCTCCTTTGTTATAGTTTAATGAAAAATTAAGAATTAATAACTACTAACTAATAACTAGTAACTACTAACTAAATTAAAGATTATGGCTGTAACTTACATGACCGAAGAAGGTTACAAGAAATTGATTGATCAAATTAAACAATTAGAATCTGTTGAACGCCCACGCATTTCAGTGCAAATTGCTGAAGCTCGCGATAAAGGCGATTTGAGTGAAAATGCTGAGTACGACGCTGCAAAAGAGGCACAAGGTTTGCTCGAAATGAAAATTGCTCAACTCAAAGATACTCTTGCAAATGCACGTATCCTTGATGAGTCGATGGTATCGGCTGATGCTGTCCAAATCCTTTCAAAAGTAAAAGTAAAAGACCAAAAATCAGGTCGCGAAATGAATTATATGTTGGTGTCTGAGAACGAAGCAAACATCCGTGAAGGCAAACTCGCTGTTACTACACCAATTGCTAAAGCATTGATGGGCAAAAAGGTAGGTGATGTAGCCGAAGCTAAAGTTCCTGCTGGTACCCTCGTGCTCGAAATCCTCGAAATCTCAATCTAATAATTTGAAATTTGAAAGTTGCCATTCGGTATTTATTTTATATTTTAACTTTCATATTTCAACTCTCAACTTTCAATTTTCAACTTTATTATGACAATTTTCACAAAAATAATCAATGGTGATATTCCTTGCTACAAAGTAGCAGAGGATGATCGTTATTTTGCATTCCTTGACATCAATCCGATGACAAAAGGTCATACACTCGTAATTCCTAAGTTCGAAGCAGAGAAAGAAGGTGATTATATCTTTGATATGGATGATGAAATGTATGCAGGTTTGATGATGTTTGCTAAGCGTGTAGCTAAGGCTATCGAGGCTGCTGTGCCATGCAAACGTATCGGAGTAGCAGTTATGGGTATGGAGGTGCCACATGTGCATGTGCACTTAATTCCTATAAATGCCGAAAAAGATATGATTATTTCTAATCCAAAACTCAAACTTGAGGCGTCAGAAATGGCTGAAATAGCCGCTTCTATTGCGTCTAAAATGTAATTATGCTATTGAAAACCAATATTTTGATATAAGATTGTCAATTTTGTATCAAAATATTTGGTAGTTTCGTTAAAAATGCGTAACTTTGCACTCGCTTTTTAAGGGAATAAAGTATGGCGGGATAGCTCAGTTGGTTAGAGCGTCGGATTCATAACCCGGAGGTCTCGAGTTCAATTCTCGATCCCGCTACGTGAAAAGGTCAATTATCAGAAGATAGTTGACCTTTTTTGTGTGTATTCCGTTAATTTATGTTAAAAGCGGTATTTTGTATTGCATAGTACAAAGTAAATATGTAACTTTGCAGTGTGAAAGAAAATAAGGAGTAGGGAGTAAGGAACAGGGAGCAGGAAGTAGGGGGTGGTTTTTGTTTGGTATTTAATAAAATTGAGATATGAAAAGAGCTATTGTTATTGGTGCTACGTCGGGATTGGGACGTGAAATTGTGATGAATCTTGTGCGTGAGGGTTGGATGGTTGGTGTGGCTGGTCGTAGGGTGGAATTGTTGGAAGATTTGCAAAGTGTAATGCAGAGAGAGCAAAATATAACCCCTTCTGCTTTACTTGCGGACGCTCGAGCTGAACGTTCCTATAAACATGGGGACAATATTGCGCAGTCGCGGGTAGAAATAGAGCGGATTGATGTTACGGCAGAGGATGCTGTGGAGGGAGTTGAAAGATTGGTGGAGAAGTTGGGCGGTATGGATTTGTTTGTGAATGTGGCGGGCGTTGGTTTTCAAAATCCTACGTTGGACCCTGTGGTTGAGAAGCATACGTTTGATGTGAATGGGTATGGGTTTATGCGTATGGTGGATTGGGCGTATAATTATTTTAAAGCAATGAAACAACCCCTCAGTCCTACGGACAGCTCCCCAAAAACAGGGGAGCAATATGAGAGAGAGGGGCAGATTGCTATAGTGTCGTCGATTGCGGGTACTAAGCCATTGGGTACTGCGGTGGCTTATTCGGCTACGAAGCGTATGCAGTCGCATTATTTGACGGGGTTGGCGCAGTTGGCTCGTATGGAGGGGTTGAAGATTAGGTTTACGGATATTCGACCTGGGTTTGCGGCTACGGATATTTTGAATCCTAATAAGCATTATCCGATGATGATGTCGAAAGAGTATGCTGGACGGTTGGCTACGCAGGCGATATTGAAGAAGAGGCGTGTGGCGGTGATTGATTGGAAGTTTGCGGTGTTGACTTTCTTTTGGTCGTTGATTCCGAGATGTGTGTGGGAGCGATTGACTTTTGTGAAGAATTGATGTTTGTTGTTTTAGATAGAATGACATAAGGATATAATTTTTTTATATACGCCTTGCTACGTCTGCGACGTATCTCGGCTGAAGAATGATAGACCTTCAGAGTTAGTTTTTTTATTGTAAAACGATAAATTTGATGTTAATTTGGTTAAATAATATTAAATGGGGGGGTAATTGTAGTGTGGAATTTTTGTTGTAACTTTGCGATGTGATGTTTGAGTGAAGTGTGTGAATGTGGGTATGATTTTTGTAGTTTTTTATGGAAATTGTTGTCTAATTGATATAGTTTGTATGTGTTCGCCCCCGTTGGGGACGAGGTTGAAGGAGGATTGCTCACTGCAGGTTCCCTTCGGTCACCCGCAGTTAAGCATAGTTAGACGTCTTCGACGCCTCTTATATAATAAACTTTATTATATTAGTAGATGCTTAAGCATAGTTAGACGTCTTCGATGCCTCTTATATAATAAACTTTATCATATTAGTAGGTGGTTAAGCATAGTTAGACGTCTTCGATGCCTTTTTGAAGGTTTTATATATTTTATTAAATGCGTAATATTATGGAAAAGAAATTGACTAAATCGAACAACAAGATGTTGTCGGGTGTATTGGCTGGTATCGCTGAGTATTGTGATTGTGACCCTACGGTGATTCGTGTTGTGTATTTGTTTTTGACAGTGTTTACTGCTTTTGCTGGTGTAATTTTGTATCTTTTGATGATGCTTGTTATTCCAAATAAGGAGCAAGGAACTGGGAGCAAGGAGTAGGGAGCAGGGAATAAGGAGTAGATTTAATAATTTTTATTGATAAAATGATTAGGTTACGGAATATAAATAAGACATACTATTCGGCGAGTCCGTTGCATGTGTTGAAGGGGATTGATTTGGATATCTCTCAAGGCGATTTTGTGTCGATTATGGGTGCTTCGGGCTCGGGAAAATCTACGTTGCTGAATATTCTTGGGGTGTTGGATACGTATGATGAGGGCGAGTATTGGTTGGATGGTAAGTTGATTAAGGATTTGTCGGAGCGAGAGGCCGCGCATTTGCGTAATCGTACGATTGGGTTTGTATTTCAGAGTTTTAATCTTTTGAACTTCAAGACTGCGTTGGAGAATGTGGCGTTGCCGTTGTATTATCAAGGTGTGTCGCGCAAAAAGCGGAATGCGATTGCGTTGGAGTATCTTGACAAGGTGGGGTTGAAGGATTGGGCTGATCACTTGCCTAATCAGTTGTCGGGCGGGCAGAAACAGCGTGTGGCAATAGCGCGTGCGTTGATTGCCAAGCCGAGAATAATACTTGCCGATGAGCCTACGGGTGCGTTGGACTCGAAGACATCGCAGGAGGTGATTGATTTGTTGCGAGATGTGTCGAAGAATGAGGGTATTACGATGATTATTGTTACTCACGCACAAGAGGTAGCAGAGCAGACTGACCGAGTTATCCAAATACGTGATGGGGTTATTATTTGATTTTAACATAAGTACAAAATTTATGTTTCAAAGGTTTGTAAATAGTAATCTGTATCTTATAGTTTCGTAGGGATATTCTTTTTTTTTAAGTACAAGCCTTGTAATT
>JAZOMI010000090.1:0-1721 GCA_045653825.1 Candidatus Aphodosoma sp.
TCATTATTTACTCAAGTACAGGTTTATGCACGCTCACGTAATCGCGTGAGTTTTCTGTGCGTAAGTTTGAGTAAATAAGGTAGTCGAAGACCTCAAAATGTCAAATGAAGCGAACGAAAGTTCACGCTTTTTGTATATACAAACGAACAAAAATAACAAACTATAAATCAACAATTTAACGGAGAAAGCCGAAAATCCGAAGAAGAGTAGGCAAGAAAAATATACCACTATGATAATTCAATTAGTTTCGTTCCCTAAGTATCAGCGTCTTACTGCTACAGAATGTATAAATCGAATGGATACTATTTCAAAGATTCTTGCATCTAGTAATGCTGATTTCATTATGTTTAGCGAGCATGTATTAAAATCTGAAGATGATTTATATGCTTTGTTGAAATTACGCAAATATAACAAAAACATCACAGCATTATTTGAACTCAAAGAATCTAATGGTCTAAGTGGTAATAGGCTATATTTACTTCAAAATGGTTTTATTAGAGAACTTCGTCATCAACTAATTTCAACAGCGGATGAAGTAAACGAGGAAATAGTTGATACGCTATTAAAAGAGTTCAATAGACGTCGACAATTTGATGTCAACGGCAAGCGCTTCCTGATAGTTCAATGCGGCGAAAATAATATTTTAAAAGGAACTACTGGATGTGCAGAGTTTCGCTTAAAAGATACCCAACCTGAACAATATAATAGATTAGAGAAATTGCTAAATGATGTAGATATAGTATTAAATCCAGTACATACTCGTTGGGGAAGATTTGCGAATTTCCTAACTCGAATTAGAAAATTTAGTGATAACAATAGGTATTGTTTCTCATGCACACAAATGGAAGGAAATCAACTTCAGAGTGCGAGAGAAAATCCAACACATAATACTACTCATGTAGCTATGTATAACCAAGAGTTGATTACACCCGTCTATACGAATGAAGATGAGAATTATCTAATACAGTCATATGAAATAGAATAAGATCTGCATCACGAAAAGAATTACAATGGAAATATAGAATTACAAAAATAGGGGCTCAAACCCCTATTTTTTATCGCCATTGTTTTCACGCTCCTCAAAAATATCCAATTATTAGGGCGTTATTATCCTTATTGTCTAGTTCTCGGCGTTAGTTCGCCGAGCTAAGTTCCCACTCATCAGTTTAGCCTTGCACTTCCGCTCGCAAGAAAATCCCTTACTTTTAGTACTCCTAAAACTTTTTCTACACAAAATTTGCAAATCCGCAAATTTTGTTGTATCTTTGCACGCATTTTGTACTTTTATATACAATATAATGTAGTACAAAATACAACCTATAAATACGATGTTACCATTAGACTTCATAGAAAATCTTCACGAACAGATGACTCCCGAGGAGGTGCAAGCACTATGCCAAGCACTTGAATCAGAACAAGTTACATCTATTCGTCTAAACGACAAACTAGACTGTCTTACCTTCGATTGCGACACCGAAGAGGTGCCTTGGCACGAAGATGGATACTATCTTAGCCGTCGTCCACAATTCACTCTTGACCCGCTCTTTCATGCGGGTTGCTACTATGTGCAAGAAGCCAGCAGTATGTTTGTTGGCGAAGTGCTTAATCAGTACCTCAAGCCCGATAGCATCGTGCTCGATCTCTGTGCTGCACCTGGTGGTAAGTCCACGCTTATCAGCCAGTTTATTGGCAACGAGGGCCTACTCGTCAGCAACGAGGTA
>JAZOMI010000091.1:0-7806 GCA_045653825.1 Candidatus Aphodosoma sp.
TTTTATGGATTTACTCAAAAAATAAACCTTATATTTTTTTAACCCATACTACACCCTACCTTCAAGCAACCTATGCCCAAGAAGACTGACACCTAATCACAACCAAATATCTACCCTAAAATGAAACAAAAACTCATCATAATCCTATTGTGCATTCTACATTGTGCGCTATCTATCAACCTAAACGCACAATCTATCAAAGAACTCGAGGCTCAAAAGAAAAAAGCCCTCGACGAACTTGCCGTAACTAATCGCCTACTCAACGAAACTCAAAAAAACAAAAAAGGTACGGAAAACAAACTCAATCTACTCAAACAATCTATCAAGCAAAGTACCAACTACATCAACGCTCTCAACAAAGAAATCGGAATGCTCAACGAAAATATCTCGTCGCTCCAAGCATCGCGCCTCTCACATCAAGAGCGTCTTAAACAACTCCGCAACGAATATGCACAAACAACTCGTGCTATCTATTCACACCACAAATACTTCTCTCCTCTACTATTCATCTTCTCTGCCGACAATTTCAATCAGGCTATACGCCGCTTCCGCTATCTCCAACAAGTAGCCGCCCATCGCAAATATCAAGCACAAGAAATACAAAAAATCACCGAACAACTTGCCATAGAAGAAAACCAACTCACCGAAAACCGCATACAAAAAGAAACTGCCATTAACGCAAAAGCACTTGAACAACAACGTCTTGAACAACAACATCAAAAACGCAATGACGAACTCGCATCATTAAAAAAGAAAGAAACATCGCTTAAAAAGAAACAAAAAGAACAACAGAAAAAAGCCGATAAACTCAATCAAAAAATTCAAGACATGATTGCTGCTGAAATCAAACGACAAAAAGAAGAAGCAGCAAAACTAGCTAAACAACAAGGCAAAAAAGACCCTTACGAACTCAGCAAAGAAGAAAAACTCGTAGCTGGCAACTTCGAAGCTAACAAAAGTAAACTCCCACGCCCAGTCGAAAAAGGCTTCATTAGTGGACACTTTGGCGTACAACCTCATCCATTCCTCGACAAAGTGCAAATCAACAACAAAGGCACATACTTCCAAATACCCGCTGGCTCAGACGCTCGTGCTGTATTCGAAGGCGAAGTAACACAATGTTTCTCAGTGCCAGGTAGCAACCAATCCGTAATCGTAAAACATGGTAACTACCGCACCGTATATTCCAACCTCGTAACCCTTTACGTCAAAGTAGGCGACAAGGTATCAACCAAACAAAAAATAGGAAAAGTCTTCACCGACACCGAAAACGACAACAAAACCGAACTATATTTCATGCTCTATAAAGACACCGAAATACAAAACCCTGAAAAATGGCTCGCAAATTAAACCAAAACACTTGCCAATATGCCAAAAATATCGTAACTTTGCGTGATGAAACTTATCAACTATACAAATATCGTTAATAACTGATAACTAATAACTAATCATTAATATAAATATGAACGAAAAAGTAAAATGCCTTATCATTGGCTCAGGCCCTGCAGGCTACACTGCCGCAATCTACGCTTCACGCGCTAACCTTGCTCCTGTACTCTACGAGGGTATGCAATCTGGTGGTCAATTGACTCAAACAACTGAAATCGAAAACTTCCCTGGCTATCCAGAAGGTATCGACGCTAATCTTATGATGGCTGACCTTCGCGCTCAAGCTGAACGCTTTGGCACTGACGTACGTTTCGGTTGCATCACTGAAGTTGACTTCAGCTGCTCACCTAAAAAACTCACTATCGATGGCGAAAAAATCATCGAAGCCGACACAGTTATCATCGCTACAGGTGCAAGTGCTAAATATCTCGGTCTTGCTGACGAACAAAAATATATGGGTAAAGGTGTATCTGCTTGTGCTACTTGCGACGGTTTCTTCTATCGCAAAAAAACTGTAGCCGTAGTAGGTGGTGGCGACACTGCTTGCGAAGAAGCATGCTACCTTGCTGGTCTTTGCGAAAAAGTTTACCTCATCGTGCGTAAACCATTCCTCCGTGCATCTAAAGTAATGCAAGACCGCGTGTTCAAAAACGAAAAAATCACTGTTCTTTTCGAACACAACACTCAAAGCCTCTATGGTGAAGACCTCCTCGAAGGTGCTAAACTCATCAAACGTAAAGGCGAACCAGACGAAGAAATCGTTGACATCAAAATCGATGGCTTCTTCCTCGCTATCGGTCACCACCCTAATAGCGATATATTCAAAAAATACATCAACACTAACGAAGAAGGCTACATCCTTACAGAACCATTCCGCCCTCTTACAAATGTACCAGGTGTATTCGCAGCAGGCGACGTTGCCGATCCAATCTACCGCCAAGCTATCTGCGCTGCCGCTTCGGGTTGTAAATCAGCTATGGAAGCCGAAAAATATCTCGCTTCTATGGAGTAAAATAAAATTTTCTTTTTATTATTAGATAAAATGTTATAAATAAGTTGCAATATCGTTTTTCACAACCCTATAACACATATCAAATTATGTCTACAACATATAAAAAAGCCACCTTCGGATGGCTTTTTTATTTATGTATATTGACATCTAAATATCTATTTTATCAGCTCCACTAATAAAACAATAAACCTTTTCAATATAGATAGAATTGTCAATATGCTTTTGAAAATCTACAAACATGTCAATTTATTTTTTCATTTTTTCTTCGCTATACATAGTTGAGTTGTAAATTCAAGAACGAACTGAAAATAGTTTGTAATGATAAATTTTTTTCGTACCTTTGCAGAATTAAACATTAATCACTAATAACTAATTATTAGAAATTGAATATATGACTTCATTCTATGACCTTGTGAAGAATCGTCGTTCGATTCGTAAATATGAAGACCGCCCGGTTGAACAAGAAAAAATCGATTCTATACTCCGCTCTGCGCTTATGTCGCCTGCATCGAAACGCACTAATGGCTGGGAATTTATCGTTGTTGACGACCGCGAATTGTTGCAAAAGATGTCGACCTGTCGCGAAATGGGCAGTAAGTTCGTAGCCGATGCGCCTATGGCTATCGTGGTGTGTGCATCACCAGAAAAAAGCGATGTTTGGTTCGAAGATGCATCTATTGCCGCGTTGATTATACAATTGGCCGCTGCCGACCTCGAACTTGGCTCATGCTGGGTGCAAGTATATAAACGCATGCACACCGAAACCGAAACTGCTGGCGAATATATCCGTCAACTACTCAATATTCCTGACAATCTTGAGGTGCTCAACATCGTAACTCTCGGCTACAAAAACGAAGAACGCAAACCTTACGAGGAAGAAAAACTCAGCTATGATAAACTCCATAGGAATACATTTTAATATCACCTTCATCGGTGCTGGAAATGTAGCATGGCATTTGGCTCCTGCGCTGCGCGACGCAGGTCATCACATTGTGCAAGTATATAGTCGCACCCTCGAGTCAGCAAAAGCATTAGCCTCGCAAGTGGGCGCACAGGCTGTCAACAAGTATGAGGATGTAGAACCTACGTCGCATATCTACATCTATGCCCTCACCGACGACTCACTCCAATGGGTGATGAACCACATAAAAATCCGCAAAGGATTGCATATCCACACGGCTGGCAGTATGCCTATTTCGATATTCAAACAGGTGCGCGACAACTATGGATGCCTCTACCCACTACAAACTTTCACAAAAGAAAAGCGTGTTGACCTCCGCAAAGTGCCTTTCTTCATTGAGGCTAACAACAAAGAGAGCGAAACGCTGATAAACGACATTGCTCGTTGCATGTCGCAAAAAATATATCGTTTATCATCGGAAGAACGCAAGGAATTACATCTTGCAAGCGTATTCGCATGCAATTTCTCCAACCTTATGTATATTTATGCCGAAAAAATGTTGGCTCGCAAAAATATTCCTTTCGAGGTATTGCACGGGCTCATAACCGAATCGGTGAACAAAGTGAAAAAGATTGGTCCACGTGCAGCCCAAACAGGACCTGCCCGTCGTGGCGACAACCGCATCCTCGACCAACACATTTCGCTCCTACACAAAGACCCCGAATGGCAAGAGATATATACATTACTTTCTGAACAAATCAAAAAAATGTAATTTTAAACACAAATACATAATTTTAGTTCTTCGTTTACAAAAGTAAAGTCTATTTTTTTAAATTCATTAGGACTAATTCTTTTTCAAGTACATGCCCTAAGTTAATAATTTATTGTAGGGACGCTCGGTTCGAGCGTCCGCAAATTGCAAGGCTTGTACTTTAGAAAAACAAAGTTAGCCAACCAAAACAATTAAAGTGTAAACTAACTGAATTGTCCCAACAAATAAAATATGTACTTCTGTTAAAATTAATTACTAAATCATTAAATAAAAATGAACTTCAAACAAGCATTAAACAACATAAAGGCGTTCGCGTTCGACGTGGATGGCGTATTGTCGGCGGGATGTATGCCTCTTGGTCCTGACGGATTGCCTATGCGCATGATAAACATCAAAGACGGCTATGCCATACAACACGCATCAAAACTCGGCTACCCTATCGCCATAATCACAGGTGCCAATGTCGAAGCCGTACGCCTACGATTCGAAGGCCTTGGTTGCTCCGACATCTACCTCGGCGCATCCAACAAGATTGTGCAATTCGAGGATTTTCTCAAAAAACACAATCTCAAAGCCGAAGAGGTGATGTATATGGGCGACGATATTCCTGACTATGAAGTGATGACTCGTTGCGGTATTGCTTGCGCTCCTGCCGATGCCGCTCCCGAAATCAAAGCCATAGCCCACTACATTTCCGACCGCAATGGTGGCGAAGGTTGTGGTCGCGACGTCATCGAACAGGTACTCAAAGCCCACGGCAAATGGATGCACAACACCGACGCATACGCTTGGTAACTATTTAATGCATAATTCATAATTAGCCATTCGGTACTTATTTTTTTAACATAAGTACAAATTTTATGTTTGTAGGCTTACAAAATTAAGACTATATTTTTGGTATTTATCAGGACTAATTCTTTTTTTCAAGTACAAACCCTAAATTATAAATAAAATACAAGGCATGTACTTAAAAAAACAATGTCAGACAACAGAAACTAAATAAAACGACCAAATTATTTGGTCCAATAAATAAATTATGTACTTCTGTTAAAACAACGAAAAAATAAAAAATATGAAAATTCTCCGTCCAATCAATGTTGCTTTCACAGCACTAATCCAAATACTAATCTATTGGTGCGTAATCGTGCCTACACTCACTATGTATGGCATTGCTGCCACAACACCCACTTGGGTTATTCTATCTGCCATCGCTGGCACTGCCCTCATCTGCGCAGGTGGCTACGTTATCAACGACTATTTCGACGTGAAAATCGACCGCATCAACCGTCCTGACCGTGTAATTGTTACCAACACTATGTCAAAAGCCGAAGCTATGCGCCTCTATCAAATCGTTACGGGGGCAGGCATCGTATGCGGACTCATAACATCTTTCTATCTCCGTAACGTCACTCTCGGCATGATATTCTTCATCGTACCCGGAATGCTTTGGTTCTACTCATCGTCCTACAAACGCCAACTCATCATCGGCAACCTAATTGTTGCCCTCTCTGCTGCATTAGTACCGTTAGTACCTATGTTCGTAGAGGCTGCCGCTCTCAACCTTAAATATGACTCATTATTAAGCCAAACTCCTATCCTAAAAACTCTCTACGGATGGACTTGCGGATTTGCACTTTTCTCTTTCCTTTTCACCTTCATTCGTGAGGCAATCAAAGACCTTCAAGACGAGCCAGGCGACCGCGAATACGAATGTCACACTATGGCTGTAGTTTGGGGCGAAACTATCACTCGTAGCGTATTAACCGCACTTATTATCCTCACTAATGCCATTTTAGCATATTTTATATACGCGCTTATTCCATTCGAAGGCACTCTCACATCACGTTATTTCCTTTGTGGCATCGTGGCACCAAGTGCGTGTTTGATTTACATCCTATGGTCAAAATCTTGCACCGCCTATGCCAACGCATCAACCCTTTGCAAATTCATCATGCTCATCGGAACTCTCTATACACTAATCTATTACTACATCATCGCCGCTACCTACCAAATCCCTATGTTCGGTATATTCCAAATAGTACAATAACACATAATTTTTCTTAACATAAGCACTTTATTTTCTTAACATAAGTACATATCTCATATTTGTAGGCTTACAAATTATAATCTCTATTTTTAACTCTATCAGGACAATCTCTTTTTCAAGTACAAACCCTAATTCATAATTTATTGTAGGGTCGTTCGGTTCGAGCGTCCGCAAAAAATAAAATATGTACTTCTGTTAAAACAAAAAACTCTTAAATATGAATTCTCAACTTTCAACTTTCAACTTTCAACTTTCAACTTTTAATATAATACTTGGTTCTCAATCGCCTCGTCGCAAGGAACTCCTTGCTGGACTTGACCTACCGTTCACCACAAAAGTAATTCCTGGTCTCGAAGAATCTTACCCCGACACTCTTCAAGGCGAAGAAATTCCCGTATATCTTGCTGAGCAAAAAGCCGATGCTTACACTCTCGCCGACAACGATTTACTAATCACTGCCGACACTATCGTGTGGCTCGATGGCAAAGTGTATGGCAAACCTACCGACGAAGAAGAGGCAAAAAATATGCTACGTGCGCTATCTAGCAAGACTCACGAGGTAATCACTGGCGTATGTCTTCGCACTAACAAAAAAAATCTCTCTTTTGCTTCCACCACAAAAGTTACTTTCGCTCAACTCACCGAAGAAGAGATTGATTACTATATCCACAAATATCGTCCTATGGACAAAGCAGGCTCATATGGCGTACAAGAATGGATTGGCTACATCGGCGTTGAACACATCGAAGGCTCATATTTCAACGTAATGGGATTGCCGATACAACGACTTTATACTGCATTGAAAAACTTTTAAAAATAGACAGGAAGACAAGATAATAACTTTTTATAAACATAAATTATCGTAAATTACTCATAAATTATTTTATAGATAAAAAATTAATGATTAATTTATGGAAATTTACGTTCAAAAAATCATGTTTTCATGTCTTCATGTCAAAAACAAACAATGAAAAACCTAAATTTCATACTACTCCTTCTCGTCACCGCAATACTCTTTGTGGCTGATATAGCCTATGGTAGTGTGCGCATACCTCTATCCGACCTATTCTCCGACAACGAACTATACCACAACATTATATACAACTTCCGCCTACCGAAAGCCCTCACTGCCCTCACCACAGGCGCAGCTATTTCGGTCGCAGGTCTGATTATGCAAACTCTCTTCCGCAATCCACTTGCAGGCCCCTACGTTTTAGGTGTCAGCTCAGGCGCAAGTCTTGGTGTTGCTATCTTCATCTTGGCTGGAAGCATACTACCTGCTACCTTCATCGAAAGTGGCTGGGGATTAGTTATTTCTGCCACTCTTGGTGCTATCTTAGTACTTGTTATGGTGTTAGCGGTTTCGTTCCGAGTGCGCCAAGCAGTATCTCTACTCATCGTGGGCATCATGTTCGGACAACTCTCTGGTTCTCTTGTCACCATACTCCAAAACTCTTCCGACCCCGACTCGCTCAAGTTGTTCGTTGTGTGGACATTCGGTTCGCTCTCGGCTGTTACGTGGAACTACATGTGGGTGATGCTACCTATTGTCATCGTAGGACTTATCATTGTTTTTGCTATACAAAAACCTCTCAACGCCTTACTTCTTGGCGAAAATTACGCACAAGGTCTTGGCATCAACACCTCTCGCACACGACTACTAATCATCATAGCCATTGCTCTCC
>JAZOMI010000092.1:0-13284 GCA_045653825.1 Candidatus Aphodosoma sp.
GCAGTCGAGAGCACCATTGCGGAGTTCGACTTTCTTTGAAGGTTTCATGCCGATGGCTGCAAGGCAGTCGGTGTGAGAAGAGATGACCCAAGCCTCGTTGCCCACGAAGCCATGTTTGAGGGCAGTGCCGATTTGGCGGTAGAGGTTGAATAGGTCGTCGGACAAGATACGCTCGCCGTAAGGAGGGTTGGTGACCATAAGAGCCTTTTGTGGCATAGGTTCGAACTCGGCGATAGGGCGTTGTTTGACTTCGATGTATTTAGAGAGACCGGCAGACTTAATGTTCTCATTTGCAATCTCTACGGTGCGTTTGTTGATGTCGTAGCCATAGATTTTGTGAGTGAATTCGCGTTCGCGGCTATCGTCGTTGTAGATATCATCAAAGAGGTCGGCATCGAAGTCGCCCCATTTTTCGAAAGCGAAAGATTGGCGATATATACAAGGTGGAATGTTGAGGGCGATGAGGGCAGCCTCGATGAGGAATGTACCCGAACCACACATAGGGTCGACGAAGTCAGTTTCGCCATTCCAGCCAGCCATAAGGAGCATACCAGCAGCAAGAGCCTCAGAGATAGGGGCTTCGTTTTGCGAATTGCGGTAACCACGTTTGTGGAGACTTTCGCCAGAAGAGTCGAGTGCGATAGTACATTCGTCGTGCGAGATGTGTACATTTATATATAGGTCGGGATTGTTGATGCGTACATTAGGGCGGCGGTTTTCGCGTTCCATGAATTGGTCGGCAATGGCGTCTTTCACACGATAGGCTACGAACTTAGAGTGACGGAAATTTTCGGAATTGACAGTTGCATCGATGGCAAATGTGCTTTTTACATTTAAATATTTGCTCCAGTCGAAAGCTTTCACTTTGTCGTAAACAGCATCGGCATCAGAGGCTTTGAATTTTAGGATAGGTTTGAGTATGCGAATTGCAGTGCGGAGATAGAGGTTTGCACGATACATCAAAGCTTGGTCGCCTGTGAAAGATACAGCGCGGCGGCCGATAGTGACATTGTTGGCACCTAATTCGGTGAGTTCTTTTGCCAATATTTCTTCTAAACCGTAGTAGGTTTTGGCAACTAATTCAAATTCTTTCATATTTATAGTAGCGAGTAGTTAGTAGCGAGTAGCGAGACTTGCCGTTGGGATTTAAATATTTTTAGACAAGAAGACATGAGGACAAGATTTTAGTCTACAGTCAACGGTCTACAGTCAACGGTAACCATCCGGATTTAATAGTTGTTTGTTGACGGTTTTTAATTTTTGTAAAGCGCACTTCAATCGTGTTTCTCCCAATCCAGATACCTCTTGGTATTGAAAGTCGTGTTGCTCGATGAGTTGTTTGTAGCGAGCATATAGTTCGGGGCGGATATTTGGATTTTCGCGCACCGGGTCGTATTCCCAAGGAGTGTCGGGTTGGCACAATAGATATAAGTCCACAGGTGATTGTTTTATAGCATCTGCAATCCATTCAGGCTCGCGACCATAGACTTTTTCAAACCATACTTTAGTGATAATCAGGTGAGTGTCGACAAACAGCATGTATGGATTATCAGATTCTGCAGGCATGTGTTTTATCTCCTCAATTTTTTTGCGTAGGTATTCGTGTTGATAGTGGGCAATGTGTTCTACGTCTTCGTAGGTGTATTTATAGTCGCGCTCAACCACATAGTTGCGAGCGTATTCGGTGATGTATTCGCTATGAAAATGCTCGGCAAGTTGTTGGCAGAGAGTAGATTTACCCGTGCTTTCGGGTCCTGTTACGACTATAACTTTTACGTTCATTTTAATATTGCCCAACAATCACACAAATGTAAACAAATTAATTTGTGGTTATTTGTGTTATTTGTGGGAGAAAAAAATCTTGTTTTTATATTTGTGGTTTGTGTATTAAAGAAATGGCTTTTTGTAACGCATCATTTTCCCCATGCACCACTCTAAAATAAGCTTCTGTGCCAAATAGTCCTTGCGCCACCACTGCTTTAATTTGCAATTTCAAGATACGATGACTTTTTTGCACATCCTCATCATCAAAATCCATTTTTTCGTTGCGTGCATTTTTTACTAATTTATCAATCACCTCATCGTCAACCATAAAGCCTTTGTCGAATTCTTCGAATGTTTTATATTTATGAGTTAGTGATTTGCGATTTTGGTCAGTGAATTCTGATACCGTTTTGTTGAATATGCCTTTTGCTACTACTGAACGATAGAATTTTGTGTGTCTTGTTGTGTCTAATGGCACGAATATGTCAGGGAATATTCCGCCTCCACCATATACGGTGCGACCTTTGACTAATGTTTTGTATTTCAAAGAGTCAGGGAATGAGATGCTATCTGCATTTACCATTTCGCCATGCTCATATCTGTGTTCGAGGTCTTTGTAATACTCCTCTTTGCCAGCTTCGTAAGGTTTTTGTATGTGTCGTCCTGATGGGGTATAGTATCGCGATGTGGTTAAGCGTATTTCTGATCCGTCTTTTAGTCTTAAGGGTCTTTGCACCAGTCCTTTACCGAATGACCTGCGGCCCACAATTGTTGCTCTATCCCAATCTTGCAATGCTCCCGATACAATTTCGCTTGCTGATGCTGAGTGTTCGTCGATTAGTACATATAAAGGCAAGTCAATCAGTTTTTTACTTTCAAATGATTTAGCAGAAAATCTCTCTTGGTGCAATCCCTCTGTATAAACAATCAATCTATCTTTTGGTAGAAATAGGTTGACCAATTCGATGGCAGCTGACATCACACCGCCTCCATTTGATTGCAAATCAAGAATCAAACTTTTTAATTCACCCTCTTCCGTCAACTCTTTCAATGCCTGTTCTATCTCTGTGGTTGTGGTTATTGAAAAACTATTTAATTTGATATATCCCACGCCGTTAGCTGCATAGAATGCTGCATCTACCGAATGAATTGGTATTTTATCGCGTACAATCGTAAACACTATAGGCTTCTTCTCGCCCCTACGCACTACCGTAACATTCACTTTTGACCCCTTAGGTCCGCGAATCAGTTTCGGTATTTCCGACTGCTTTTTACCCACGCCCGCAATGCATGTTGTATCTACATGCGTCAATCTGTCGCCAGGCAACATGCCCACTTTCTCCGCAGGACAACCTGTGATAGTTTGACTTACTACCACCGTATCTTTTATAAACTGATACGAAATCCCAATGCCCTCAAAATTTCCCTGAATTCCCTGATTCATTTCTGCTACATCCTCTGCTGCAATATACGACGAGTGAGGGTCTAGCTCTTGCAATACATTCACTATCGCTTTCTCAGTCAAGTCATGTACATCCACAGAGTCAACATACAAATTGTCCAAGTAAAACAAAAACTGCGACAATTTCATCCCTGCCTGTTCCAAATCCGAGCGGTCAGCCTTCAGCCATATGCTAATCAACAATATGAATATCAGTGTGATATATCTCAAATATTTCATTTTACATCAAATTTGATAATTAATTTTCAAAGATACAAAAAAAACTTGACATCTTATTCTTACTTTATCTAAAATATTTTTTGTTTTTAATTAAAATTATACGTTCTCTTTGTCTAAGAAATTTATGGAAAAAGGCGAGATATAAGTTCTGCCTTAGATGTTTTCACAATGGAATAATCTCTATTGTGAGTTCCATAGAATTGTGAATAATGGTTGTTGAAATTACTTGTTTTTAATAAAAATTTTGTATATTTGCAGATTGAAAAATAAATTGGGATTATTATGGCAAAAAAGCAAGTAAAAGAGAAAAGTATAGAAGAAACATTGTGGGAATCGGCTAATAAATTGCGTGGGTCGGTTGAGCCATCGGAGTATAAACATGTGGTGTTGAGTCTTATATTTTTGAAATATGCGAATGACCGTTTTGAGGAACGACGTAATGAGTTGATTGCCGAGGGTAAAGGTGCGTTTGTGGATCAGGCAGTGTTTTATAATGCTAAGAATGTGTTTTATCTTAACGAGATTAGTCGTTGGGATTATATTATGGCTAATGCTAAGCAAAATGATATAGCATTGAAGGTAGATAATGCGCTTGCTATGGTCGAAAAAGATAATCCATCGCTTAAAGGTGCGCTTCCGAGCAACTACTATTCGGGTTTGGGGCTCGACCGTACGAAGTTTGCTGCGTTACTTGATGAGATAAATAATATCAATACACTCAAAGACCCAGAAAATGACTTGATTGGTCGTGTGTATGAATATTTTCTTGCTAAATTTGCTATTGCCGAAGGTAAGGGTAAGGGAGAGTACTATACCCCAAAAAGTATTGTTAATCTTATAGCCGAAATGATTGAACCTTACTGTGGTAAGATATATGACCCATGTTGTGGTTCGGGAGGTATGTTTGTGCAGAGTATGAAATTTATTGAGGCTCATAATGGAAATAAGCGAGATATATCGGTTTATGGTCAAGAATATACCAATACCACCTATAAGTTGGCAAAGATGAATCTTGCCATTCGTGGTATAGCCAATAATTTTGGTGAACAGGCAGCCGATACATTCCATAACGACCAGCACAAAGATTTGAAAGCCGATTTTATTATGGCAAATCCGCCATTTAATCAAAAATCGTGGCGTGCGGATAATGAGTTGAAAGATGACCCACGTTGGCATGGTTACGACACTCCGCCAACAAGCAATGCCAACTATGGTTGGATTTTGAATATCGTGAGCAAACTATCGGCTAATGGTATTGCAGGTTTCTTGTTGGCAAATGGAGCATTGAGTGGCGATGGCACAGAGTTGAACATTCGTCGTCAGTTGTTGGAAAATCATTTAGTTGAGGCTATCGTGATACTTCCTCGAAATATGTTCTATTCTACCGACATCAGTGTTACACTTTGGATATTGAATAACAACAAGAAAGCACGTACTGTAGAACAAAATGGGCGATTAGTGAAATATCGTGACCGTAGGGATGAGGTGCTTTTTGTGGATTTGCGTCAGTGGGGCGAACCATTTGAAAAGAAATACATTCAATTCTCGCCAGAACAAATTGCAGATATAGCACGTAATTTTCATAATTGGCAACAAGAGGGATGGGAAGAAACATATCAGAATGTGCCAGAATATTGCTATTCGGCGTCGCTTGAAGAGATAGAACGAAAAGGATGGAGTCTTGTGCCAAGCAAATATATCGAGTTTAAGAACCGAGATGAGCAGGTGGATTTTGATACCCGAATGCGAGAGTTGCAAGGCGAATTGTCGGCATTGTTGAAACAAGAAGAGGAGAGCAAGCGCGAGTTGAAAGAAATGTTTGAGAAATTGGGGTATGAACTATAATAGACGAGGATTGATAGATGAATGAATATAAACGATTAGGCGATTATATCCGCGAGGTGAATGTGCGGAATCGGGATTTGAAGATGACGAATTTAGTTGGATTGACTATTGAAAAAGCATTTATTCCATCTGTGGCAAATGTTATAGGTACAGATTTATCTGCATATAAAGTGATACGAAAAGAGCAGTTTGCTTGTAGTTTGATGCAGGTAAGTCGTGATGGGAAGATGCCTATAGCTATGTTTGATGATGAAGAAGCTATTATGTCGCCAGCATATCCAATGTTTGAGGTTGTTGATAAATTAGAGTTATTGCCTCAATATTTGATGATGTGGTTTTCTCGTAGTGAATTTGACCGAGAAGCAAGTTATTATGCAGTTGGAGGTGTGCGTGGTAGTTTGACTTGGGAAGATTTTTGTAATATGCAACTTCCAATACCATCAATAGAGCGACAACGAGAGATAGTAGCAGAATATGAAACATTGACACGACGCATTCGTTTGAACGAACAAATAATCCAAAACCTCGAAACCACCGCCCAAACCCTCTACCGCAAAATGTTTGTCGATGGTATCGACAAAGAAAACTTGCCTGAAGGGTGGAGAATGGGAACGATTGGGGAGGTGGTTAATTGTTTTGATTATAAGCGTAAACCATTATCTGAAGATGAGCGAAAAAGTATAAAGGGAATTTATCCGTATTATGGGGCGATGTCGATTGTTGATTATCTAAATCAATATATTTTTGATGGAACATATTTGTTGTTTTCTGAAGATGGTGCGAATGTAATTGATGAATCAGGTCATCCTGCATTACAATATCTTTGGGGAAAGTTTTGGGTTAATAATCATGCTCATGTATTACAAGGTAATGATATTGTTTCTACTGAATATTTATATATGGCACTGAAAGATGTAAATGTTAGTCATTTAGTAACGGGGGCTGCTCAACCAAAAATTAATCAGGAAAATATGAATAGTATATTGTTGGTTATTCCATCAAAAGAAGAAATGGTGAGTTATAATGAAAAAGTGAATACTATTTTTGGTTATTATAAATTATTGGTGGACGAAAATAAAAAAATAATAGAATTACAGTCTTTGTTGTTGGCAAAGATAGGGAAATGATTTATGGGAAAGAATAGAACAACAGAATTATATGATGTTGCAAAATTTGCTTTGTTTGCTACGTCTTATGCTCCATTATTTATACTTGTAATTGTTAAACAAGTACATGACAATTGGTCCTTTTTGCATTTTGGAGGTTGGAATGTTGAGGCTATAATGTGTTTTTTTTCAAAATTTTTTGTAACAATTATTCTATTTATAGTTCTTTTGTTCGGAGTGATAGGTTGTTTTTTCTTATTTTCTAATTTAAAAAAGAAGAAAGGGGATGTCGTTGAAATTAAAGAAATTAATAATAGAAATAGTGAATCAATAGGATACATAGCATCATATATAATTCCATTTGTTTTTCAAAGTTTTAATTCTTCGTATGAGATATTTTCTATTTTTTTTATCTTTTTAATTATGTATAGTATCTATGTTAATTCTAATATGTTGCTTATAAATCCATTGTTAAATGTGTGTCATTATTCTATTTTTGAAATACAATTTATGTATAAAGAGCAAGAAATGTCAGGTTTGGTGATTATGCATAATTCTGTTTTTGAAGAAAGTTCAACAATAAAGATTAGTCCAATAGGCTTTAAATTATATTACGCTAATAATTAAATTAATATTGTAAATATGACGATTAAAGAAATTTTTAAAAAAATTGAATCTTCAAAAGAAGAGGATTTAAAATTGTACTTTATTACACGATATTTGAAAGATAATGTAAAAAAGTCTAGTAAATTATTAGATAAATATTTATTTAAAGTTTATCAAGTAGAAATAAATGATGATATACGAGCTCATTTGTATGATTTGTCAAAAAAACACTTAGAAAGTATTGTTAAAAAAGAATATGAAATGGTTGATTATGATGTTCTTTCTGATGATACTGAACATTTGTTTACATATTCGATGAAGAATAAAATATTTTCATTTTCAGATGTTGTGTGTAATCAGTTAAAAAAAATGGCACCAATAATGTCAAGTATTGAGGATATATTGGATAATGGTCATGAACTTTGGGCTTATTGCGTTGGATTTAATGATTTAGATGAAAAAGATTGGATTTATACTTTTAGAAAAATACAATCAAGTAGAATTGCTATTGATGAAAAAGAAGGCATAAGAGGTCTTAAGATGATAAGAACTTATTTTGATACACAAAATCAAAAATTAAAATTGTTGAAAGGAGAAACCGTGAATTTAGATAAACAAATAGATTGCATTTATTATGATGAAACTTTTTATATTATTAGAAAAATGAATTTTGAACAGATTGTAGGGTTACAAGATGAGTATAAGGAAGAGGCGAAAAATGTAGCGGAAATGCTTAAAGGTACCAATTTAATAAATGGCGTGGAGTTTATTGAACAAAGGATAGAAAATAATCCATCTATTCATAAGAAATTAGTTCGTATATCTAGAATTGGTAATATTAATACTCTTAATGAAAAAGCTATACGGAAAATGAAGTCTGTAAGTAAGAAATATGGAAATCAGTTAAATGTTAAAGATGGAAAAATAAATATAGAAGAAGAAAATGATGTAGAATTAGTGTTAAGAATGTTAGCTGATTATTATAAAGTAGGTGAAGTTTTTGGTAAACATTATGGAACGTTTGCAGGTAAAGAAGTTAAACCAAGCGAGGATTAATATTTGTTTATAAATTTTATAAAATATATATATGGGACTTTATGAAGGAATAAAAGATGTTGCGAAAGTAATACAACAAGCAGATAATATCAAGCTATATCAACAATTATTGGACCTGTGTGCACAAGCTTTAGAGTTGCAAAGTGAGATAAATAGATTAACCAAGGAGAATGAAGACTTACGAAAAAAGCAAGATATAGAATTTAAAATTGTTAGGCATGATGGATTGTTTGTAACTCTTGGTGATGATACTTCCATTGTGTATTGTTCTCATTGTTGGGATAGTGAACGTAAATTGATTCAATTGGAAGTTGATATGGGAGATTCTTTTTGTCCTCATTGTAAGATTAGGAGTTATTGCGGTATTAAACGTTAGAAAAGGTTTATGTTATATTGAAAAGTACACAAGACAACTTGATAACCAAGTCAGGGACCAAGTTGAAATAGTAATATAATTATGAATAATGGATATTTGAATTTTGATGAATATATTAGGCAGGGAGAACCGCAAAAGCGTGAGCGTGCGGAGGCTTGGCGTGTGGCGATAGGTTTGCAGGCGGTAGATGGGTTGAAAACGTCGGAGTATTTGCAAGAAGCGGCACGAAGGAATATTGAGGGTGAGATTTCGATTGATGAGGCACGTGAACTTGTGAAACAATATTATATTACGAAAACGGCACATGATGAGGATGATGCAGATAGAGAGGAGGCTGATAAAGTGTCGAGTAATATCGCGAAATTGCTTCAAACAGATGCTTTTACTTATAGTGTGGCTGGTTTGTCGGCTATTCATCGTGCTATTTTTGATGGTGTGTTTAAGCATGCGGGTCGTTTTAGAGATTATGATATTTCGAAAAAAGAGTGGGTGCTTGAAGGTGATTCGGTGCTTTATGGCAGATGGCAAGACTTGCGCATGGCTATTGAATATGATTTGGAGCAGGAGCGACAATTTGATTATACAGCATTGACCAAAAAACAAATGGTGGAGCATCTCGCGAATTTTATTTCAGGCTTGTGGCAAATTCATCCTTTTGCAGAAGGAAATACACGAACTATTGCTATTTTCACCATAAAATATCTTCGTTCTCAAGGTTTTCGAGTGAATAATGAGTTATTTGAATTGAATTCGTGGTATTTTCGTAATGCGTTGGTTCGTGCTAATTATCGTAATTTGGAGAAAGGGATTAATTATGACTCTGAATATTTGATTCGTTTTTTTGCTAATTTGTTGTTAGGTGAGAAGTGGGATTTGAGGAATCGTTACTTACATATTCATCCAACAGAAGAGTGGAAAGTACAACCAAATTTGGCGACACCCGAACAAGTACCCCACAAGTACCCCACAAGTACCCGACAAGTTGCATACAGATAATTTGAATATTCAGAAATTAGTGCAAATTGTTGGTAATACGGAGTTGTCGGTGAAGGAAATAATGGAATGTATAGGGTTGAAGGATAGGAAAAATGTATTGAATCTTTATCTCAACCCTGCTATAGCAGAAGGGTATGTTTGTCTGCTTTATCCAGATAAGCCTCGTCATCCACGTCAGAAGTATCAGTTGACTATGAAGGGCGTAGCTTTGTATAATGAATTGAAAAAATAAATATTATGCCACATTTTAATGAACATGCCCTTGAAATGGCGATAATGGAGTTGTTTCAGAATGAGGGTTATATTTATACGAATGGAGAGGAGGTGCATAAAGAGGTGAGCGAGGTGTTGCTTCGTGATGACCTTAGGATGTATCTTCGTAGTAGGTATGCTGTGCAGGGAATAACAGATGTAGAGGTGGAGAGTGCGATTGCTCGATTGACAGCAGATAAAGGAGGGGCGTTGTATGACAAAAATGTGGCTACGTACAGGTTGATGACTGAAGGCTTCATGATTAAGCGTGAAGATGTTTCATTGACAGACCTATTTATAGAACCAATTGATTTTGACTGCGTGGAGAATAATATTTTCCGTATAGTGAATCAGTTGGAAATAAAAGGAGCAGAAAAGCGAATACCAGATGGAATAGTGTATGTGAATGGGTTGCCTGTGGTGGTGTTGGAATTTAAGAGTGCGGTGAAAGAGGAGACAACAATACATGATGCATATACGCAATTGACAGTGAGATATAGGAGAGATATTCCGGATTTGTTTAAGTATAACGCTTTTGTGGTGATAAGTGATGGAGTGAATAGTAAATATGGGTCGTTGTTTACGCCATACGATTTCTTTTATGCATGGAGAAAAGTGGAGTCGGATGATGTAGCGATTGATGGTATAGATGCATTGGTGACAATGGTGAAGGGTTTGTTTAGAAAAGAGAGATTGTTGAGCGTGATGAAAGACTTTGTGTTTTTGCCAGATTCGTCGAAAAATGAGATGAAAATAGTATGTCGTTACCCTCAGTTCTTTGCTACGCACAAACTTTTTGTAAATATATGCAAGCATAGTAAGTTAAATGCAGATGGAGATGGTAAGGGTGGAACGTATTTTGGAGCAACAGGATGTGGTAAGAGTTATACGATGTTGTTTTTGACAAGGATGTTGATGCGCAGTAGAGAGTTTGCGAGTCCGACAATTGTGTTGATTACAGACCGTACGGACCTTGATGTGCAATTGTCGGAGCAATTTGGTAAAGCAAAAACATTTATTGGTGATGATTGTGTTGTGGCAGTGGAGAGTAGAGCAAAATTGCGAGAGCATTTGCAAGGTCGCACAAGTGGAGGTGTGTTTTTAACAACGATACATAAATTTACAGAAGACACGCAGTTGTTGTCGGAACGAGCAAATATAATATGTATATCGGACGAGGCGCATAGGTCGCAAACTAATTTGTCGCAACAAGTGAGACAAACAGAGCGAGGAGTGAGACGCAGTTATGGTTTTGCCAAATATTTGCACGATTCGTTGCCAAATGCTACATACGTAGGATTTACAGGTACGCCAGTAGATGCAACGATAGATGTTTTTGGCGAGGTGGTAGATGCCTATACAATGACAGAATCGGTGGCAGATGAGATTACACGACGGATTGTGTATGAGGGCAGAGCGGCAAAAGTGTTGTTGGATAATGATAAATTGGCAGAGATAGAACGCTATTATGAAAAATGTGCTGAAGAGGGGGCTAATGAATATCAGATAGAAGAGAGCAAGCGAGCAGTGACACAGATGGAACGCATATTGGGTGACCCAGATAGATTGAGAGCTGTGGCGGAGGATTTTGTTGCTCATTATGAAAATAGAATAGCAGAGGGTAGTACGGTAGAGGGCAAAGCAATGTTTGTGTGTTCGAATAGAACGATTGCGTATAACTTGTACAAAACAATCTTAGAGTTGCGACCATTATGGGGTGTGAAACCTAGTGGGGCAATTGCTTTTGGAGGTTTGAATGTGGCGGCAGATGATGAGATGGAATATGGAAATAAACCATTGCCAATGGAGCGAATGAAGTTGGTGATGACGCGAAATAAAGATGACGAAAAAGAGTTGTATGATTTGTTGGGTTCGGATGAAGAGCGTAAGAAATTGGATGTACAATTCAAGAATCCAAAGTCGAACTTCAAGATTGCCATAGTGGTTGATATGTGGATTACGGGATTTGATGTGCCATGTTTGGATACTATGTATATAGATAAACCACTACAACAACACACTTTGATACAGACTATTTCGCGAGTGAATAGAGTATATCCAGGAAAAGAAAAAGGTTTGGTGGTGGATTATATTGGTATAAAGAACAATATGAACGTGGCATTGAAAAAATATGCTAATGGAGGCGAGGATATAGGTTCGATTGAAACGGTAGAGCAATCGTTGACGATGGTGAAGGATGAATTGGATATTGTGCGTAGGATGTTTGTGAATTTTGATTACTCGAAATTTGTTATAGGTACGCCACTCGAGCAGTTGGAGTGTTTGAATAGAGGTGCCGAGTATATGCAACGGACAAAAGAACAAGAAAATTTGTTTATGGGGCATACCAAAAAGTTGAAATCGGCTTTTAATCTTTGTGCTAATAATGAAAATATTACTTCGGTAGAGCGAGAAGATATCTATTATTTCTTTGGTGTGCGCTCAATTATATATAAATTGACGAAAGGAGATTCGCTTGATGCGTCGCAGATGAATGCACGAGTGAGTAAAATGATAGAAGAGGCTATTCAGTCGGAAGGAGTAGAGGAGATTGTGCAGATAGGTAATGAGAATGATAATTTGGACTTGTTGAGCGAGGAGTATATGGAGCGTCTTGCCAAATTGAAATTGCCGAATATGAAAGTGAAATTGATGGAGAGATTGTTGAAAATGGTGATTTCGGATTTTCAGAAAGTGAATAAGATGCAAGGTGTAGATTTCTCGAAACGATTGAGCGATTTGGTGGTGAAATATAATGATAGGAGTGATAGCGCAGTATTTGCTGATGAGGTGTTGACTGAGGTGGCAAATCAGATGGCTGAACTTTTGAAAGAGATAAACAAAGAGAAGAATTCGTTTAAAGAACTTGGAATTACGTATGAGGAGAAGGCATTTTATGATATTTTGAAATCGATAGCAAAGCAATTTAATTTTGAATATCCAGAAGATAAATTGTTGATATTGGCTGCAGAGATTAAAAATATTGTGGATGATAAATCGAGATACACTGATTGGGCTAATCGTGATGATATAAAAGCAGAGTTAAAGATGGATTTGATTTTGGTGCTTGCTGAGCATGGTTATCCTCCAGTTACAAATGATGAAGTGTTCAAAGAGATATTTGAACAAGCGGAGAATTTTAAGAAGTATAATTGATAAAACTTGCCGGTATCGGCAAAAAAAGCATGGATTTTGCTCTTTTTTGCGACAAAACTTGCCGATAAGGGGCTTAAAAGATAGGGTTTAGATGGTGTTTTTGTGGTTGAAATGGGGGGTTTGGATGAAAATATGTTGTACAACATGTTTTTGAAATACCAATAAAATAGGGGAAGTGTGAATTTTTTTTGAAAAAAAGTGCTGAAAATCATTGTTATTCCAGAAAAAAGTCGTAACTTTGCATGCCCAAAAATGGGAAATTGCGATTAAGTGAAGCAGAAAGTCAAGTTTGCTTGGGTTATGCGGAGCGAAAGCAATTTAACAAGAAGATAAAGTTTAAATATTAAAAATCAAAAAGAAATGCCTACAATTCAACAATTAGTTAGAAAAGGAAGGGTAAGTCTCGAAGACAAAAGTAAATCACCAGCGTTGGATTCATGTCCACA
>JAZOMI010000093.1:0-11708 GCA_045653825.1 Candidatus Aphodosoma sp.
GTAATAAAAACTCGCCAGGCACCTTTATTGTCTCGTGATATATATTCTTTTTCTTGTAATGCACGAATCATTTTTTGTAGAGCCGAGCGATTTATGCCAATTTCTTTTTGAAGATAATCGAAGGTAGCATGTTTTTCAATCTGAAGAGCTCTGAGTATTTTGCCGTATGTTGCAGTACGGAAAGCGATTCTTTCTCCATCGTACCACCATATGTTTTCGTCTCTTTCGGTAACAAAGAGTATATCGTTCTCTATTTCTTTTGCAATTATATTGCACATGTATTTATAAAAAGGACGTATCTTTTTTAGTGAAGCATGAACTCCATCTGTTGGCGTAGAGCCTACTATTAAGTCTGATTCGTGTAGAGCTTCCAAATATTGATTTTTTAATCTACTACGCACAACAATCATTGGATAACCATGTCGTGCAAGAATATAATTCATTAATAATCGAGCAATACGACCATTGCCGTCTTCAAATGGGTGGATGCGTATGTAGCGATAATGAAATAATATGGCGAGTTCGATAGGAGTGTGTATGCCCTCTTGTTCAGCCTTATTATACCAATCTACAAGGTCTGTCATCAATGCAGGAGTCTCTTCTGGCGAAGCATATTCAAAGCGGTCGCCATAGCGCGTGATTACACTATTAGGGCGAGTTTTGTATTGACCAGCATGTATTGTGTAGCTTGTTTGTACACCACAAGGAAGTGTGTGATATACAGTGTAGTCTTCTCGTAAAATAGTGCGGTGAAGCGTACGGATAAAGTTTTGAGTTAGAGGAGTCTCTTTTATTAATGTTTCTTCCGACATCATTTTTAGGGCAACGTTGCTTGCTGTCATATCATGTACATCTTTCACATCAGCTTCTCCAATGATTTTTCCGAAAAGCAAAAGTATTTCAGTTTGTCCGTATGTGAGAGTATTACCCTCTATGTGATTGCTATTATAATTAAAATCAATAGTGAATCGACGACTCAATCTATTTTGGTCATATTCGTTTAAAGGCTGTAGTTTTATCCATTTGTCTAAAATAGATTCTAATTTTTTATTTTCCATCATATTATTTTTATGTACCACCTTAATTGGTGGTAATATTACCACTTATCTTGGTGGCAAAGTTACTACTTTTTATTGGGATATACAATAACTGGACCAATAAAAATATTTAAGAAAGAAAAACTTCATTCAGCGTGTTGCCAAATGAAGTTTTTTTGTACCTTTGCGGTGTAAAAAATGTGGCATATCACAAAAAAAATACTTTAATATGATAATTGAAAGAAAAAAATATCTTGACATGCTCATTGAAAGTCAAGGTAAACTTATTATTGTAGGGGATGATATAAAGCGGAAAGTCAACGAACAAGGTATTGTTACAATGGGATTATTTGATTTTCTGCTTGACTCTAATAGTATTTCTTATTTGTTAAGATAATATATAGCAAAAAAACTTCAACTAACTATTGTTGGTTGAAGTTTTTTTTGTACCTTTGCGGTTGCTTGATTGGATCTATCGAAAAGTTAAAAATAGTAGGGGCGCACGGTTCGTGCGTCCGTAACAACCGGAGAGAGTTAAACTCCGTTGACTGTTGACTGTTGACAGTCGACACCCCGAATGGGGTATCTCAATCAAGCAAAGACATAACATTATGGCGTTTACTTACGCTTAGTTTTGACGTTCTGAAATCCTAGGAAAATTTCAAAATTGCATGTCAAAAACAAAAGCAGCGGTGAATGCCCCGTAGGTGTGTATTTTTTTGCATGCCTACGTTATGCTTGTATAGCCATTGGTGCGCTTTTTGCACTGCTAATGGTAGATTATGAGTATAGCGTAGTGTAATATATACATATCCAGCGTGGGCTTTTGGCGTTGCTCGTGAACATGCAAGGGCAACATTTCCTAGGAGCCTCAGAACGTGAAGCGAGCAACAGTTCAAAGCTTCACGCTTTTTTTATGTCTTTACCTTAAGTTCCCTTAAATCTATTAACCGCGGTATTTGTAGCTTTCTGACCGCACATATCGAGGCTATTATGGCGGTTAATGAAGAAAAAAAGTCGCAAATCGTATCGCGTAAACGTGTTGCCGATCATGGCGAGGTGTTCACTGCCGAGCGTGAGGTGAATGCCATGTGCGACCTTGTGGCAAACGAATGCCTTCGACCTGACTCTCGTTTCTTGGAGCCAGCTTGTGGCGATGGCAATTTCCTTAGCGTCATTCTCCGACGCAAACTTTCCGAACTCCGACGTAAATACAAAAACAGTGCTTATGACTATGAACGACAATCTATTGTAGCCATAGGTAGTCTGTATGGTGTTGATATTCTAAATGATAATGTAGAGGCATGTCGCAATCGTCTGTTCTCTATTTGGAATGAAGAATATACTGCTCATTGTAAGGCTGATGCCTCTGACGAAACTCGTCAGGCTGCTCGCTTCATAATCAACCGCAATATAATCAATGGCAATGCCTTGACTCTTATGTGTGTAGATGCTGATGGCAACGATACATCTGCTCCGATAGTATTCTCGGAGTGGGCACTCATAAGTGGCACACAAATGCAACGTTCCGACTATACGATGTCCGACCTTCTTCTTTATAACGACAATAGCGAGGGCAATCTCTTTGCTCTCACCGAAGAGCAGAAAGAGGAGGGTGGAATATTCTTACGCAGATATATTACTCACTATAAAAAAGTACAGGAGTATGGAGAATAATTTGTTTCAAAACGTCTATAATCCCGACGTGTTGTCGTGCATAGCCAATCTTAGTAACGACGAGGTGTTCACTCCACCCGAATTGGCAAATAAGATTATTGATATGCTCCCACAGGAGTTGTTTGAGAATCCCGACACCACATTTCTCGACCCTTGTTGTAAGAGCGGTGTGTTTCTTCGCGAGATAGCCAAACGATTGATTAAAGGACTTGAGCCACAAATACCCGACCTTGAGGAGCGCATCAAACATATATTTTCAAAACAATTGTTTGGTATTGCCATCACTGAACTAACGAGTTTGCTTTCGCGACGAGGTGTTTATTGTAGTAAATTTCCAAGTAGCGAATGGTCGGTATATCAATTCCCTGAAGATAAACCACAAGGCAATATTATATTTCAACGCATTAAGCACACTTGGCGCGATGGTAAATGTATTTATTGCGGTGCTTCGCAAAGCGAGTACGACCGTGGTGACGAACTCGAAACTCACGCTTATCAATTTATTCACAATCTCGATGTAAATAAATTATTCAATATGAAATTCGATGTAATTATAGGTAATCCACCTTATCAGTTGAGTGATGGAGGTGGAACTGGCTCAAGTGCGATGCCTCTTTATCATAAATTTGTGGAACAAGCACAAAAATTGTCACCACGATACCTTACTATGATTATACCAGCAAGATGGTTTGCTGGAGGAAAGGGTCTTGATGATTTTCGTTCAAAAATGTTAAATTGTTCTCAAATTCGAGAGTTAGTTGATTATAGTGATAGTAGTGAATGTTTTCCTGGTGTAACTATTGCAGGTGGAGTTTGTTATTTTTTATGGGAGAAAGATTATAATGGTGAATGTAAGGTTATAAATATAAAGCAAGGAAAGAAAATTTCAGAAATAGAACGTAGTTTAAATGAATACGAAACATTTGTTAGGGATAACTTAGCTGTTTCTATTGTTAGAAAGATTAGATTGCAAAAAGAATTGACGTTAAATAATTTGGTATATAGTCGTAATTGCTTTTCTATTATAAGTAGTGAATGTGGACATAAAACGGAAACATCAAATGATTATGTATTGCACTCTTTAAAAGGAGTATCATACATTGATAAAAATAAGGTAGAAGATAGAGATGGTATAGTATCCAAATATAAGGTTATTATTACTAAAGCAATGTCAGGTGGAAATAAACCATCGTCAGATGGAAATTATCAAGTTGTATCTTCGTTGAATATATTACCTCCTAATAATGTTTGTAGTGAAACTTATTTGTGTATAGGTGCTTTTAATGATGAAATAGAGGCAATAAATTTAAGAATTTATGTAAAAACTAAATTATTCCGTTTTTTATTACTTCAAGCATTGTCTTCGATTAATATTTCAAAAGAAAAATTTGCTTTTGTTCCTCTCCAAGACTTCTCAAAACCATGGACAGATGAGGAGTTGTATGCTAAATATGGATTGACTGAAGAAGAGATTGCGTTTATTGAATCAATGATTAAACCAATGGAGTGAGAGATAGGAATGGAGAGTGGTGAAAAGTAAGTAATAAGGTAAGGTTATGTTTCGTATATCCTTCGTATATCTTTCGTATATCCTTCGTGTAATGTAGGACGATGTTATGTTGAATTTTCGTAAAAAATAGAAAAGTAGTTTATGGAACAACAGAATAATTTTTTTCCACAGCGACCAAAGGTTACGCCTACCATATATGCCTATCGATTGATAGGTGTAGATTCGCATAATGGTTATTTGAAGATTGGTTACACCGACCGCACAGCACGTGAGCGTATAGATGAGCAGACTCAGACTGTTAGGCTTGAATATGAAGTAGTGTTGGAACAATCGGCTATGGCGAATGATGGGTCGTGTTTTACGGACAAAGATGTGCATCGTTTGCTTGAGGCTCGTGGATTTGTTAGTTTAGACCCACTGGATAAAACATGTGAATGGTATAAATGTACGGTGAGAGATGTAGAGGCTGCAATATTATCGTTGCGTGAAGGTCGGGCAAATGTAGAGAATAGGACGCAAGATTTCAAGATGCGTCCAGAGCAATATCGTGCTGTGAAGCAGACGGCGGATTATTTTGAACAGGCTTTGCGAGATGAGCCAATGCGAATACCTAAATTTTTGTGGAATGCCAAAATGCGTTTTGGTAAAACTTTTGCTTCGTATCAGTTGGCACGACGTATGGGATTGTCGCGAGTGTTGGTATTGACGTTCAAACCTGCGGTAGAATCGGCATGGCGTGAGGACCTTGTGTCGCATATCGACTTTGAAGGCTGGCAATATATATCGAATAAAGATGCCCGCAACAACAATTTGAATATCGACGATGAATTTCGTCGTGCTGATAAATCACGTCCGATAGTGGTGTTTGGTTCGTTTCAGGATTTGCTTGGTACGAACGAGAGTGGCGGGATAAAGACCAAAAACGAGTTTATACATACAACTAACTGGGATTTGGTAATATTCGATGAATACCATTTTGGTGCTTGGCGCGAAAGAGCTAAAGAGTTGTTCGAAAAAGAAGATGAGGAAGATTCGGTAGAATTTGATGCCGAAAAATATCAGAAAGAGGAGGCAAGTAATGCTATCAACGAAACATGGTTGCCTATCTCGACACGTTATTATTTGTTTTTGTCAGGTACGCCATTTAGGGCAATAAACAATGGTGAGTTCATCGAAGAACAGATATTCAATTGGACATATTCCGATGAGCAACGTGCTAAGTCAGAGTGGAAGGGTAGTGATAACCCTTACAAGGCGTTGCCACGAATGGTGATGCTCACCTACCGAATGCCTGATGAGATACAAGATGTTGCTAAACAAGGCGAATTTGATGAGTTTGACCTTAATGTGTTTTTCTCGGCAGTGGGTAAGGGCAATGAGGCACGATTTAAGTACGAAAATGAGGTGCAAAAATGGTTGAATCTTATTCGTGGGTCGTATCTGCCAGCGAGTGTCGATGATTTGAAATTGGGGCAAGACAAGCGACCACCAATGCCATTTAGCGATACACGATTGTTGAATGTTTTGTCGCACACGCTATGGTTTTTGCCAAATGTAGCATCTTGTTTTGCTATGGCTAATTTGTTGAAACAAAAGCAAAATAGTTTTTATCACGACTATAAAGTGGTGGTTTGTGCCGGCACTAGAGCTGGTATAGGATTGGATGCGTTGCGTCCTGTTCAAGCCAATATGGGCGACCCTTTGACAACAAAAACTATTACGCTCACATGTGGTAAACTTACGACTGGTGTTACCGTGAAGCCATGGACTGGAATTTTTATGTTGCGCAATTTGAAAAGCCCTGAAACCTATTTCCAAGCCGCATTCCGTGTGCAAAGTCCGTGGGAGGTGAAGAACGAAGATGGTGGCAAAACTATTATGAAAAACGAGTGCTATGTATTTGATTTTGCGCTTGATAGGGCTTTGCGTCAAATATCTGATTATAGTTGTAGGCTGGATATCAATGAATCGAATCCAGAGGCTAAAGTAGGCGAGTTTATAAAATTCTTGCCTGTGTTGGCTTATGATGGTAGTTCGATGAAAGAGGTTGATGCACAAGATATTCTCGATATTGCTTTGGCTGGTACTTCGGCTACTCTGTTGGCAAAACGATGGGAGTCGGCTCTACTTGTTAATGTTGATAATGACACGCTTAAACGCCTTCTCGATAGTCCTGAAGCAATGAAGGCGTTGATGAATATTGAGGGATTCCGTAATTTGAATAGCGATTTAACGACTATTATAAACAAGTCGGAATCGGTTAAGAAAGCAAAAAAAGATAATCCAAATCCTACTGAAAAAGAGAAAAAAGAACTTTCTGCCGAGGAGAAAGAAATGAAGAGCAAACGCAAACAGATTCAAGAAAAATTGATAAAGTTTGCTACTCGCATACCTGTGTTTATGTATTTGACCGACTATCGCGAGCGTTGTCTTAAAGATGTGATTACTCAATTAGAGCCTGGATTGTTCAAAAAGGTAACAGGTTTGAATGTCGAAGATTTTAATCTTCTTTGTTCTCTTGGTGTGTTCAATGCGCCATTAATGAATGATGCTATATTCAAATTCAAACGCTATGAGGATGCAAGCCTTTCTTACACAGGTATAAATCGTCATGCTAACGACGAAGTCGGTGGTTGGGATACTACTATACGTAAGGCTGAATATGAAAAACTATTTTACAATCAGCAGTCATCAATGACGGATATAGATGCTACGGTATATTTGCCTAAAGTGGAAGCGGTAGAAGTGAAACGTGTAGAAGCTAAGCCTATTGACAGTAAGCCTACAGTGGTAACTACAGAAGTTAAACCTATACAAAAAGAGCAGACCGTGCAAGCTATACAACCTCAGTCGGTAGAGCAGATGCGAAAAGAGGCAATAGAAAAACTTAAAGAATTGCCACCTGAAAAAGCACAAGAATTGATAGACCTTGTAATGAAATTAGATACTTTAGAGGTAAATAGCGTAGTGTATCACGATAAATTCGGTAAGGGTAATGTCACAAAAATCAATAAGAACGAGAAGTTTATTTATGTCAAATTCGATTTTGGTGGCGAAAAGAAATTTATATTTCCCGACGCTTTCTCTATGGGTTTCTTGAAGTTTGAAAAGTGATATTTATTTGGTGTTAAAATAGCGGTTTTCTATGGCATAGGTTGCTTGAGGGTTGCTGTTTTGTTAGATGGAGTAGTAAATATTACTGTCCGTTAAAAATTAAAATAAATAAAAACGTATATCTCGATTGCTGAAAATAAGCAGCCGATCAATACTTTTTTACCGTTTTTTATTTTTTAGCGGACAATAATAGTATTAAATAACACCAACCCACAAAGAGATATTTCAATTTTAGAAAAACAAATTGATGAAATTGTGTATCGAATATATGGTTTAACCGATGAAGAAATAAAAATTGTAGAAGAATTTAGATAAATATATGTTGTGTAGCCATAATGGCATAAATAGTGAATTTATAGAAATCTAATGCGGTCAAATTGGCATATTTATTTGTTTGGTATATACTTTGTTTTTATTAAGTATAGTTAACTTATTTGTTCCACAAATAAATAAGTTGTTGATGATTATTGTGGCGGGCTTCTATAGATTCTTCCCCTGTGATACTGAAGATATGTGAGTTTGTATGAGTAAATCTATTTTGTTAATAGATTTATTTGATTGTAGAACAGCGACTTGGGATATGTCGCTATTAAAAAAGAGGAGAGCCTATGGCAAAAAAAGTTACTTCTGCTAAAGTTGCAAGTGAAGCATCGAAAGTTTTGCGAGATGGTCGTTTTGGAAAAACAACCAAAAGTATCGCAGGTAGTGCTTTGTCGCAACGAGAAAAAAAAACAAAATAACAATATTGTTATTTTAATGTCATGGTAGATATAAATTTACCATGACATTTATGTGTTAAGTATTAAAAAAATATAGATCAATAATAAATTCTGTAATAAGTTAATTATAAAAAATATTCATTGTTTATGAAAAAAATATTATTATTTTTTACTAATCCTATTGTGGGTGGAATATTATCTTTTATTGGATTATTGGAAATATTGTTTAGTATTCCATCTTCATTTTTTATGTATCAAGTACCATTGTGGGTATTTTGTATTATTATAAGTGTTACTATTGTTTTTTCATATTTATGGAAACGTATAAAGATTTTATATTATATTAAAGTATATACATCAGATTCATTTGGAGGGTCTTATCAGTATAAATGGCGTTGGGTTAAAACTTCGTATTGCTTCAATGTCTATGGATATTTTCCAGATTGTATAGATGTTGAGGAAAATACCAGATTAAATTCAAATATTACCATATATAATTGTGCTCAACACTATATAAATAATAAGGATTTATTGCAGGAATATATAATGTTAAGTCTATATGATAAAGTAGAAAATACTAAGCAGACAAATTTATTTATTCAGCAAATGCATAATTTAGAGTCTCATTATTCAAAATAACATAGTTAATATAAAATGGCTATTTCAAATAAAACAAGGAAAGAATTATGGGCTAAATCTGGAAATAGATGTGCTATATGTAAAAAAGAACTTGTAAATAAAATTTCAGAAGAGGATGGTAGTTTTATAATAGGAGATGAATGTCATATTATTAGTAGTAGTGTTGATGGTCCACGATATAAACCTGGAATTGAAGATTATGATTCATATGATAATCTCATATTGTTATGTAAAAATCATCATCGTGAAATAGATGAAAATTGCATTTCATATTCAGAAGAGCTTCTACATTATATTAAAACTTCTCATGAAAATTGGGTGAAAATTTCGTTAGATAATAGTTGTCTTGGGAAAGCATGTGTACGTAAACCACGTTTTCTAAAAAGAGTAACATCGGGAAAAGAGTTATTGGGGCTTTTTAATCAAGTTGCATGTATTTATAGAGATTATGATGAGCCTATTAATGAAAAAGAGTGTGAGTATATTGCTAGTATTTTTCAATATTTTTCAGATTTGGTAGATATCTATTGTGATTTAGAAGTTTGTGACCTAATAAAAGAAAGTTATAATTTAACTCGTACAATCAATGAATTAAGAGATAAAGGATATTATGTATATGCTGAAAGTCATAAAATAAAATTAGGAAATGAAAATCCGATAATTAGTAATGCTTGTACTATTATATTAAAAAAGCAAGCATATGAAGGTCTTTATTGTATGTATGAATAAATAAAATTTGACCTATACGTCTAAAATTTTATGTATAAAATGAAAAGAGCGACAAACAGTCGCTCTTTTTTATTTAAGATTTTGTTCTAAAAAATCTTTCAAAGATTGTAACGTATTAACATTTAAATCCCAATAATTTTCATTATCGAATAACCAATCTCCACTGCCAAGTTTGTCGTGTTGTTTTTTGGTTAATTGTTGAGACCTAATGTATGTATGTAATTTTCCTTTTAGGTTTGGTGTGTTGTATAGTGGATTCCCATTTGCATCTTTTGCTCCCCAAACACACTTTTCGTAATCTTCAAAACAATCAAAAAATGTAGGATGTAAATCACGACGAGCTGCACTTTCCATTAATGTTTCAACATCTCCATCGTCTTGATTGTTTGGATAAATAAAATATGGAAATGATAATGAGTGTGTTATCATTCCTCTTTCTATTTCTTCTTTTCGTTTTGTATGTCCAACTCCTTTAACTATAGTATCGGCATCAGTAAGAAGAATAACCTGCTCTTCATTTTCTTGTGCTAAACGTATTTGATTGATAATAGTTTCTTTGTATAAATGACCAATACCATCCATAAATATGAAGTCAACCTTTTTTTCTGGGAAAAAGATATTTAATATAGTTCTAATAAAATAATATTCGGGAGTCTCTTTCTTTTTTGCTTCAATGAAAATCTTGTTCATATCACCTTATTTCAATTTCTTGGTTAATAGAGTAGTTTAGACTGTCTAATGAATAGTGATATGCTTTTAGTTCATCATCATTAGTTTTTAGAAGTTTGAATGTGGCAACTTTATCATCAAATTCATTGATAGCAGCATCACGAAGACCTTTTATTGAGTCAATGTCATGTGTCGTTACGAATAGTTGTGTGTTGTTTTTGATTGCTGCATTGATAAGTACTTTCCACAAATCACACATAACGGAATGGTGGAAACCATTGCTGATTTCGTCAATGAGTAACATTCCATTTTTGCAATCATATACAGCTGTCAATAGTGACACTATTTTCCTTGCTCCATCTCCCATCATATTAACTGGAATACGTTTGTTGAGTCCAATATCAACTAATACATCATTGTCGGTGAAAATGAAGTCTTTAACTCGTGGTTCAATGAGTTTTAAGCCGTCTATTATGAAGTGTTCGTCTTTGTTTTCTTGTATTTTTTTTAATCCTTGAATTGATGCATTGAAATCGAATTTAGGACTTAGATATACACATTGTAATGATTCGGTATAATTGTCAGGAACAATACGATTTACATTTTTTGTGTCTTTTGAATCGAATTCTAATTGAGAATAAAACGGTGTGTTGTTGATTTGAAAATCAAGTTTGAGTCCATATTTTCCTTCTTCCACATTAGAAAGAATATTTGCATTGTCGGTATTAAGCGTTATATTTTCTTGATTTTCTTTGAATAGTGTAATGTTGAGATTGCGAACTTCACCATCAATCATCTGAATAGATATGGGTTGAGTTGAATCTAAATTGTAAAAATTTAAAATAAGGTCATTGAAATTTGATTTGCCATAGTCACGTATAAAATTCACATTTATTGGTAGCAATGGGTTTGATAATCCGCTGGCTAAAAACAATGATTCTAATAATGAAGATTTTCCACAATTGTTTTTTCCAAAGAAAAGATTTATTTGTTTAAAACCTTCAATAGATGCATAACGTATGCCCCTGAATCGTTCTATTTGTATTTTATTAAACATTGTTTTTGCTGTATTTTTGTTTTGTAAGTTAAACGTATTATGCTGTAATCTGCAAAGTTACAATAAAAAAATGATATAACAATAATTTAATGTTTTTTTTTGCTTCTTATGAAGGCATTATGAGATTTTCTTAACAGCTTTTTATACATCAGTATATGATTCTCCTTGTAGGGCAAATGATTAGGCTTGTTTTAGGGCTTCTTCCATTTTGTTGTCGCCGATGAGTTCTGCAACCCGTTTTTGTAGTTCTTCTATTCTGAGCGTAGGTGCATCAAATTCTAATGATTCACCATAAATGAATACACGCCACATATCTGCATAATCATCTTCCTACGCTTCAATAACCGATTCTGGTATTGCTTCTATACGTTGCTTAAGAGTCGTACCTTCTATTGAATATTCTTTAGTCATTATAGCTTTGAAATTTTGATGATTTTTCAAATGCGAAGATACAAAAATGATTTAAATAAACAATAAATTATCATGAAATAAATTCGTTTTACTTGGGAAAATATATTATGCTTATAAGTTATTAGAATGTCAATATTTAAGGCAAT
>JAZOMI010000094.1:0-9792 GCA_045653825.1 Candidatus Aphodosoma sp.
GACTGGTATGAGACCGTGAAATTGAATTATGGAGTTGACTATTGTGGCGGTGGAGCAACGCATTTTCATCCACATCCAGATACATGGCATAAGATGTTGCAAATCTTGTTGTTTTGCGCATCGAAGGGGGTAGATGGATTCCGTTGTGATATGGCAGAGATGGTGCCAGTAGAGTTTTGGCATTGGGCAATAGCACATGTCAAAAGAGTGCATCCAGAGATAATATTCATAGCAGAAGTTTATAATCCAGCGCAGTATCGCAGCTATATTCATCATGGAGGATTTGATTATTTGTATGACAAAGTAGGATTGTATGATACATTGCGAGCTGTGGTGCAAGGGCAAGGTTCGGCAGAGGCAATCACGCACGCATGGCAGTCGATTGACGATATCAAAGGACATATGCTCAACTTTATGGAAAACCATGACGAGCAACGTATTGCGTCGCAATTCTTTGCTGGTGATGCCGTGAAGGGATTCCCTGCGATGGCAGTGTCGACATTGATGAATGCCTCGCCTGTGATGGTTTATGCAGGTCAGGAGTTAGGCGAACAAGCGCATGAAGCAGAGGGATTTAGTGGGTTTGATGGTCGCACAACGATATTCGATTATTGGAAAGTAGATACACTTTGTAGACTACAGAGTTCGGATTACAGATTACAGGTGGGCGAGGATGTAGTTTTTGATTTGTATCGTAGATTGATAGGTGTGGCGAATAGTGAGGTGGTGGCAGAAGGTAAATTCTACGATTTGATGTGGTTGAATCAGGGTAATCAGCAGTTTGACTCGTCGCGACAATATGCGTTTGTGCGTTATACAGATAAAGAAGCGTTGTTTGTAGTGGCAAATTTTGCAGGTGAGGAGCGTGAAACGCGAGTTAATCTTACTCATCATTTGTTTGAAGCAATGGGGCGCGAAGCATTTGGCAAGATAGTTGCTGAAGATATGATGTCGGGCGATAAAGCAGAATTAAACTTTTCGGCAGAAGAACCAGTCGAAATAGTATTAAAACCATATCAAGTTTGTGTTTATAGGATTGGAATATAGGTTATTTAGTTCTAAGTAAGCAAACAAAATCTTATTGAAACCATATAGATTATGAAAAAACTTATTGTATGTCTATTATTATCTGTTTTTGTGGCAGGATTGACCGCTCAAACAGACGAAAAGGCCGTTCTCTTGGATGAGAATCTTGGCGTAGTATTTAGTGGTGGAGGAGCATTGGGATTGGCTCATATTGGGGCAATTAAGGCTCTCGAAGAGTATGGCATTGAGCCGAAATATGTGGCAGGCACGAGTATGGGGGCGATAATCGGTGTGATGTATGCGGCGGGATATTCGGCAGATGAGATAATGGAGATTGTTAAAGAGAAGCGATTGTATAAGGTGGGTCATTTGATAACACTACAGTCGGCATTGCGCAATAATGGTATGAGTACGCAGAAGACATTGTTGCGTGAATTGCAAGAATTTGTTCCACATAATTCATTTGATAGTCTCTCGCGTGAGTTTTTGGTTTGTGTGACTAATGTAGAAACTGGAGAGGCTGAGTATAGTTGGACTGGAGGCAATCTAATCGAATTTGTAGCAGCATCGGCGTCTATCCCAGCAGTATTCGAGCCTATTGTTATAGATAGTGTTAGATATGTAGATGGAGGTATAGTAGACAATCTTCCTGTTAAAGCTTTGCGCTCGCAATTGAAAAGCCCATGGATGAAGGTGATAGCAATAGATGTTTTGCCCTTTATCGAAAACTTCGATGCTAAGAATTCAATTGATATGGCGCAGTGGTCTTTGCGATTGTTGCAACATAAGAATGCAGAGCCTAATCGCGCAAGTGCCAACTATTTGATAGATTGTTGGGCGTTGAAAGAATATCACGAGTTCGACTTTAAACGCTATAAAGAGATTTATCAATACGGTTATGATGCGATGAAGTCGTATATAGAGAATAATCCATCCGTATTGAAATATATGCGTTAGAATGTTTATCAATGTAAATGTAATAAAGCTACATTATCAATTGTTGATGATGTAGCTTTTATTTTGTTTATATATGCTTGTGTATATGGAATATATTGTGTAACTTTGCAGTCGGAAAATTTAGATTGTCTTGTTTTGGAATAAACTAAGTTAATTACATTGGTAAAAATAATGCAATCCGAGTGAGTTGGATTGATAAAACTCTTTATTATGAAAAATAAGTATATCGATTTGATTCAACAGGCATTTGAGGTGCCTAATGAAGAGTTCACAATGGAAGATGGTGAACTTCAGTGGTTTGGAATTCCTTTGATGGAGGTTATCAAACAATATGGTACACCTTTGCGTATATGCTATTTGCCTAAGATTGGGGCGAATATACAAAAGACGCGCCGTATGTTCAATGTGGCTATGGCTAAGGTAGATTATAATGCTACATACAACTATTGCTATTGCACAAAATCGTCGCATTTTTCATTCGTAATGGAAGAAGTGCTTAAAAATAAGGTAAATATCGAGACATCTTCGGCCTTTGATATCAATATGCTCGAGGCTTTACATGAGTCTGGTCACCTCAAAACAGATACATATATATTATGTAATGGTTTCAAACGACCTCAATATGTAGAGAATATTCAAAACTTGATTAAGCGTGGATTTAACAATGTAATTCCGATTCTTGATAATAAATTCGAGTTGGATTTGTTTGATATGAACGAAGTAAAAGAGTTGAATGTGGGTATTCGTATTGCTTCGGAAGAAGAACCTAAATTCGAATTCTATACATCTCGTCTCGGTATTCGTTATAATGATATTATACCTTATTATCAAAATAAGATACAACATAATCCGAATGTGCGACTCAAGATGCTTCACTTCTTTGTGAATACTGGTATTCGCGATACGGCTTACTATTGGAATGAATTGGCAAAAGCAGTGAACCTCTATTGCGACTTGAAAGAGATTTGTCCTGAACTCGATTCGCTCAATATTGGTGGCGGTATGCCTATCCAAGCACACTTGGACTTTGAGTTCGACTATGAATATATGGTCGAAGAGATTGTAGCACAAGTGAAAACAATTTGTCAAAACAACAATGTGCCTGAACCAAATATCTTCACAGAGTTTGGTAGTTATACAGTTGGCGAAAGTGGTGCTATGCTTTATAGTATTGTCAACCAAAAGCAACAAAACGACCGTGAGAAATGGAACATGATTGACTCATCGTTTATGACAACCTTGCCAGATACATGGGGTATCAATCAACGTTTTGTGTTATTGGCAATCAACAATTGGAATTCGGAATACGAACGTGTCAACCTTGGAGGTTTGACATGCGACTCGGAAGACTTCTATAATGCCGAGGCACATTCGAATGCTGTCTTTATGCCAAAAATCAAAGAGGGCGAGGATCAATACGTTGGTTTCTTCCACATGGGCGCATACCAAGAGAGCCTTGGTGGCTATGGTGGTATTCAACACTGCTTGATTCCTGGTCCAAAATTGGTGGTGATTGACCGCGACGAAGAGGGCGAATGGTTCACAAAACTCTTTGCCAAAGAGCAATCTTACAAATCGATGTTGAAAATACTTGGGTACTAATTAATATAAGAAGACAAAATAACATAAAAACATAAATTTTTGTTATTATGTTATTCTGTCTTTTTTGAGAATATATATGAAACGAATAGCAATTATAGTGGCAATGCAAAGCGAGTTTGACCTCGTGAGCAATATATTAGAGCATGCCGAGCCTCGTGAAATCGAAGGCGCAAAGGCGCTTGTAGGTGAACTTTCGGGCAAGCAAATCATACTTCTTAAATCAGGTATTGGCAAGGTGAATGCAGCAATGCAAGTCACTTCGTTGATAGCTGAGATGCATCCCGACTACATTATTAATAGTGGTGTCGCAGGTGGCATTGGCGAAGGTATGCATCAAGGCGATATCGTGGTTGGCACAGAGGCGTGCTATCACGATGTGTGGTGTGGCGAAGGCGAGTGGGGACAAGTGCAAGGCTACCCATTGAAATTCCCTGCTAATGAGCATTTGCTTGAGGCGGCAAAAAGAGTTATTAAAGATAACTTTCAACTTTCAACTTTCAACTTTCAACTTGGCTTGATATGCACTGGCGACCAATTTATTTCGGACTTGGTAACGTTGCAGGGCATTAAGCGCAATTTCCCGGATGGTAAGGCTGTGGATATGGAGAGTGCGGCTATTGCACAGGTGTGTTATGCGAAGAAGGTGCCTTTCATGAGCCTACGCATCGTGAGCGACACTCCGGGCATGGAGCCTGACAATACAACACAATATCTCGACTTCTTTGCCGAGGCACCGAAGAAAACTTTTGCTGTGTTGCAACAATTGATTGAAAAGATTTAGTTTTTTTTCTTAACATAAGTACAAATTTTTCTTGTGAGTAGGCTTTCTAAATATATATTTATTGTCTGATTTATATCGGGAGGATTATTCTTTTTAAAGTACATGTTTTGTGATTTAATATTTTATAATTTAGGGCTTGTACTTTTTTAAAAAAATTATCTTTATATAACCTTAGAAATATCTACTACGTATAGATAGCCAAGAAAAAAAATCTGTACTTCTTAAAAGTAGATTATGAAAACACTTGATTTAACTAACTACGGCCGACAAAACGTGTCGTTTTATTTGGCTTTGGAAAAACATTTGCTCAATTCGCCAGAGTGGCGTAATGAGGATTTATTCTTTATCTGGGATATCTATCCGGCTATGGTGTGTGGTAAGCACCAGTTGATTGAGGCGGAAGTGAACATGGAATATGTGGAGAAAATCGGGGTGCCAATCTATCGCCGTCATTCGGGTGGAGGCACTATTTTTGCCGACGAGGGTTGCTTTATGTTCACGTTTATTAAGCGCGAGGGCAAAAGAGACGATGTGTTTCGCAATTGTCTTTCGGCAGTGGTGAAGGCTTTTGCCGAAATCGATTTGGAGACTGAACTGTCGGGCCGCAATGACTTGATATTCCGTGGTAAAAAATTCTCGGGAAATGCTTATTATCGCAACGACAATGGCTCGATATTGCATGGCACATTGTTGTATAAGACCGACATAGAGCAACTAGTGCGCACTATTACACCCGACAACGAAAAACTCATTTCTAAAGGCATTGAGAGTGTACGTCAGCGCGTGATTAATGTAGGCGACTATATGACCCTCGGACGCGAAGAGTTGATGCGTCATCTCGAAAATTCGATTGCCAACGAGCGCGTTGCTTTCGACGAAGTGGAGTGGCGTGTGGTGAAAGAGATTGAGCCTGAATATCTCACCGACGAATGGATGTGGGGCAACAATCCGCCTTATGCCTATCGCAACAAACAACGCTTCGACTGGGGTGGAATTGAGGTGCGCATCGACGTCAAAGCCGAGCAAATCAAAGCTATTGAATTTAATGGCGACTTTTTCACACATCAGGAGCTCACGTCGTTATATGAGGCATTGGTGGGTTGTAGATTCGAGGTGGGGGCTATTGCCGAAGTTTTGCAAAAACACCCAATTGAAACATACATCCTTGGTGGAAACAATGAAGATATACTTTCATTGATGAAATAAAGTAGGATAAAAGAAATGAGGCTGTAGATAGACACAGCCTCATTTTTTATGTGGAATATTATTATCTTCAGATTTATTTTTTAGTTCTTGCACACTGAGTTGCAATATTGGGTGTATCCAGTTGGGTGTGATATCGGCAAGAGGGTAGAGCACAAAGTTGCGCAGATGCATGAGTTTATGTGGAATTGTTAGTTCTGGAGTCTCTATAATTGTTTGTCCGTAGGCTATTATGTCGATGTCAATCACGCGGTCGGCATATTCCGTTGTAGTTTTAGCCGTACGCCCCAACTCTTTTTCGATGCGTTGAGTCTCTCGCAACAAATCAAGAGGCAACAATTCGCTCTCAATTGTCAACGCAATATTGTAGAATCCATTCTCCGATTCAAACCCCCATGGCTCCGACGTATAGATTGGCGATATGGCGGTCACCTTGCCTATTTCGCCTAATGCCACAATCGCATTCTCTATATTCCGTTCGCGGTCGCCAATATTTGTGCCTATGCTTAGTATAATCATTGAGTTAGTTGTTTTTGTTTATTAGATTGACTACTACTTTTACCATTACATCTTTTTCTTCAGTGCGACTTTCGGCAATCATTAGAGTGAGGGCAACTAATGCTCCGTCGCTGATGCGTTTTGTTCCGTCGGGATTGTATAATATGCCATTGTTTTGCATAAACCAAAGGAATAGAGTAGCGGCAATACGTTTGTTGCCATCGCTGAAAGAGTGATTTTTTGTAACGAGGTAAAGAAGCATGGCTGCTTTTTCTTAGACAGAGGGGTATAGTTCTTCGCCTCCGAAAGTTTGATAGATTTGACCGATACTACTTTTGAAGGAGTCGTCTTTTTCATTGCCAAACCAACGACTTTCGCCAAATTTTTCTTTTAGATGTTTGATTGCTAACATTGCATTGTCGTATGTGGCTTGAAATTTTGTTTCGGGAGTAGTTCTTTCTATTGAAAGTTGTTCATAATCATAGCGGTCGAGAGTGTTGAGGGCATAGGTGTAGTCGGTTACTACTTTTATGAGTTCGTGGCTATCAGTATTTGATAATTCGGGTTGTGATTGTATAGTGCGACCAAGAATATGTACTAATTGACTTAATTCTTCATATTTTTGTGCAGCTACTTTATCATTTATGGCATAACCTTTTACGAGATATTCTTTTAGAATTTTGTTCGCCCAAATGCGAAATTGAGTGCCTCGTTGGCTTTTTACTCGGTAACCGACGGAAATTATTACATCGAGGGTATAAAATGCAACCGGCTGTTTTACTCCATCAACACGCAAAAAATGCGTGTTGTTATTTTTTTCTAATTCATTTTCAGAAAATACATTGTTGATGTGCTTTCTTATTGTTTTTTCATCGCGGTCGAATAATACAGCCATTTGGTTGGCATTTAACCATACGGTTTCATTCTCTAACTTAACGTCAATAGACGTTTGTCCGTCGCTTGTTTGGTATATTATTATTTTGTCGTTGGTTTCCATATTTTGTCGTTTAATTATATTGCAAAAATTGCTAAAAATCAATAAAATATGTAAATGTTTTGCAGGTTACTTGAGGGCTACTGTTGGGTTAGAGGGTGTATGGGGCTAAATATTCTTCAATAATTATTTTTAGTTCGTCTTTGTTGTTGAGGTTGACTTTGATCAGTTTGTTTTCGCAGTTATGTTGTTTTAGTATTTCTATTTCAGCTAAAAAAGGGCGGTCGTCAAGCCATACAAATTGTTCAGACATACCAATGGCTTCTGTTTTTAGTGTATCCCAATTGGTTGGTTTGATACATCGAATTTTGTCGATGGTCGTAGATGAAAAATATTTTGATAGGTATTGTAATACGTTAGACGTGTCGTCTTTGCAATGTGTTGTAAGCCAATAGCAGTTAAAGTGTTCTATTATATAATCTATAAATTCATTGGTATATTCTGCAGGTTGAGTGTTTTTGGTAGTTAATAGGACGCCATCTATGTCGAGATATAGTTTTGTTTTCATTTCCTTTTCAAAATATCAATAATTGCATCTACGGTGCCATTGATGCCGAGGAGAGATGAGTTGATGCAGATGTCGTAGCTTGAGGCTACACCCCATGGTCGACCAGCATAGTAGTCGTAATAGGCGGCGCGTTGTTTGTTGATTTTGCGCATCATGTCTTGGGCTTCTGACTCGGTGTAACCTTTGCGCTCTATGAGGCGGCGAACGCGGTCGTTATCGTTGGCGGTGATGAAGATTGAAACAACATCGGTGCGGTCGCGCAATACGTAGTCGGCGCATCGGCCTACAAACACTGCTCCTTGCTCATTTTCTGCGAGTTTCACTATTGTTTCGCTCTGTATTAAGAACAGATTGTTGCCCGAAATCATCGAGTTGTACGACATATTGCCATCCCCCACAAATGGGAATCGCATACCGAATATGCCTACGCCCCCAAACGTGCGTTTTGCTTGTTCATCCACCTGTTGAAAACATTCAGGGCAGATGCCACTATGACGAGCCGCTTCGGTGAGCAACTCTTTATCGTAAAATGCCAAATTCAATCGTTCGGCTAGTAAGCGACCAATCTCCAATCCGCCGCTACCCAATTGGCGTCCAATAGTTATAATCATAATATTTTGTTTTTATTTTAACATAAGTACAAAATTTTCTTTGTTACTTTTGTCATTACCTTTTTTATTCGTTACTTTTGTGACCAAAAGTAACCAAAAGTCTCGTGCTGTGCTTAGAAACGCTAAAGTCTAACAATAAATCCTACAGCGCTTAAACTCGGGCAATCTACCTGCTTCTTCAAAATTACAGTTCAACGCATAATTTCTGAGCCTCGTTTTTGGTCTGTATAACCTCGTCAGAAACCGCTGCTTAACGGATTTATTGTTATCCTTTTTTTCGCGTTTCTAAGGCAAGGCACGAACCAACCATCCGGCGTTCACGCATACTTTTATAATGCACATTTAGCTATTTGGATTTATATCAATAAAGTTTGTACTTAAAAAAGTAATTTATCCTCACAAAACTATAAAAAATAAAACTGATAAATATGTAAGCCTAAAAAATAGAATATGTACTTTTGTTAAAATCCTAAATTTTATATTCAATTTTTCCTTGTTTAAATCTGCGTAAATAGTACATCAACACCGACACTGATACAATCCACGACAACAAATCTGCCGTAGGCAACGATGCCCAAACTCCGTCTGCACCAAAAAATTGTGGCAACACTATCAAGCAAGGCAATAGAAATATCAATTGTCGGGTCAATGAGAGGAATATAGCTTGTCGTGCCATACCGATACTTTGGAAGAAGTTACCCGTAACCATCTGCATTCCAATGATTGGGAAGAACACAGCCACTATCCTCATACCCCTCACCGAGCGTGCAATCAACTCCTCGTCCGAGGTGAATATGCGCGCAATCAATCCTGGCGTAAACTCACATATCGCAAACCCCGCGGACATAATTACTGTGGCCCAAACAATAGTCAACTTCAACACTCCCAGCATTCTATCTATATTTCTTGCACCATAATTATATCCTGCAATCGGTTGCATACCTTGGTTCAATCCCATCACCACCATCACGAATATAAACGTAATCCGATTCACAATGCCATACGCCCCAATCGCCAAGTCGCCTCCGTGTTGTTGCAATCCGTTGTTGATAAAAATCACTATCACGCACGCCGCCACGTTCATCAAAAACGGTGCCATACCTATTGACAACGAAGCGGTTACTATACGGCGGTCCAATTTGAATATCCCCGATTCAAAGTGCAACATCTCTTGTTTGTTTGTGAACGAAATCAGAATCCACGCCAACGCAACTATCTGTGCCAATATCGTAGCAACTGCGGCCCCTCGTATGCCCCAATCCAATACAAAAATAAATATAGGGTCGAGTATTGCATTCAGTATCACGGTCAAAATCGTCATCGCCATCGACCTTTGTGGGTGTCCACCCGAGCGCATCACCGCATTGAGTCCCAGGTACATATGTGTCACTACATTGCCATAGAGTATTATCTCCATATATTCGCGTGCATATTGTAGCGTATTTTCACTCGCACCGAAGAATAGCAATATCTTGTCAAGAAACAACAACGATACTGCCATAAACACCACTCCGATAATGATATTCAGAGCCACCACATTGCCCAACGCCTTGCGAGCCGAAGCATAATCTTTTTGCCCCAATTTCACCGACACAATCGTACTTGCACCCAC